>JAJZEG010000365.1 GCA_021828605.1 Pseudomonadota bacterium
ATTGGATTGGAACGGGTTGGTATGAGAGATATGGCGCGCATACCAAGGGGCGCTGAGGCAGGCGACGACGATGATGACGAGCACCAGGATTGAAAACATCGCAGAGCGGTTGCGCGCGAGCTTGGCGAGGGCTTGCGCCCAATAGCCTTGGGCCGGGCGCTGGGCGGCGCGCTGGGTTTGGGGGGTGCTCATGGTTTGACTTGCGCCAGTTGGGGGAGAAAGAAATATTCGCCGCTGAAGCGGAAATGTTTCAGGCGCGCTGAGACGAAATCGAGCCGCTCGAAGGAGAATAGATTGACCGAGGCCGCGCGGCGGGTGATTTGATGATCGATATGACCCCAAAGCTGGTTGGCTTGGTTCGGATGTTTCAAGGAAATCAGCTCGGCTTTGGCCATTTCAGTATCAATCGCGGGGTCACAAAAGCCGGAAATATTGATCGAGCTATCCGAGCCTTTGTGGAATGAATGGCAGGAATAGAGCACGTTCAAAAAATCCGACGGGGCGGGGTAATCCTGCGCCCAATCGGTGATCGAGATTTGCACATGGTTATTGGTGTTTTGGATGTAGGAAAAATCGATATTGGGTGAAATGGCTTTGACGGTTGCGCGAAAACCAAGCCGGTTCAGCACGTCCTGGGTATAGACGCCGATTTGCCGATAGGGCGCTTGCAGGGAGGTGATGACGGTGACCTTTTGGCCGATCATGCCGGATTTTTTCATCAAGGCGCGGGCGCGTGGCCAGTTCGGCGCGGTCCAGCTTGCTCCGGGATGTTTGGTGAAGGGGCAATAGGCGCTGTAGCCGGGCATTTTCGGCGGCAGGGTGACGCAGGTGGGGATGGCCAGCCGGTTGCCGCCCGCCAGTTTGACCGTTGATTCGCGGTTCATTGCGTATTCGACGGCGAGACGGGCGTCTTTATTGTTGAAGGGTGGGATATTGACGTTCATCGGCACATAGACGGTCCAATTGGTCGGGTCGATATGGACTTGCTTGGTGTATTTGGTGGCGATTTCATTGAGCCGGTCGGCGGGGACGTCTTCGAACATCCAGTCATATTGGTTGTTTTCAATGGCGGTGACCTGGGATTCGGCGGATAGGCCAAAGCGATAGGTGATGATGTTGGGAAAGCCGGTCGGTTGCGCGAGGGCGCTCCATTGTTTGAAATAGGGGTTGCGCACCATGGTCAGGCCGGTCGAGGGGTCGTAGGATTTGACCATATAGGCGCCGGTGCCGGGGATCGGGGTCGTGCCCATGTCACGATCGGGGGTATTGGCGGGCAGGATCGCGGCGAAGGCCAAAGCGAGTTGATCGAGGAACTCGGCATCGGGGTGGCGCAGGTGAAAGACGATGCTGTTGGTGGCCGGATTGACGGTGAGGCCTTGCAGCTTGCAGCTATGTGGGTGGGAAAGGCAGCGGCGACCGCCGACAATCACATCATACCACGTGCCCGCATTCGGGCTGTTCACTTTGAAAATCCGGCGGAAGGAATGCACCACCGCTTTTGTGGTGAGGGGTTGGCCGTTGGAGAAGGTGATGCCGGTGCGCAGCGTAAAGCGGTAGGTCAGGCCGCCATCGGTTGGCACCGGGACGGTGGTTGCCAAATCAGGGACGATGGTGACCGATTGCGCGCCGCCGGTTTTGGCGAAACTGACCAGACCATCATAGAGCATTTGAAACAGCTCTGCGTAGCGCAGGGTGTAATTGACTTGCGGATCGAAGGTGCCGGAGGCGGAAATGGTGACGAGGCGAAGTGTGCCGCCGGAGCCGGGGGGAGCAGCGTGCGCGGTGCTGACGCTGGCAAGCAGGAGCAAAAGAGCGAAAAAGCGTTTGATCATGGTTGTAGAAATCCGACGATTCTCTCCGCCTCGGTGACAATCGGATCGGCGATGGCGGCGGCGCGGGCGGCACCCTCGCGCAGGATTTGGTCGAGGGCGGTTTGGTCCTGTGCAATCCGGTGGGTGGCCTCGGCGATGGGTCTGATCAGGGCGACCAGACGTTCGGTCAGGGCTTCCTTGAACGGGCCGAAGCCTTTGCCGCCAAATTCGGCCAGCACCTGATCGGGCGTTTGATCGGCGAGGGCGGCATAGATGCCGACCAGATTTTGTGCTTCGGGGCGGTGGGTCAGGCCTTCGGCGGCGCTGGGCAAGGGCTCGGTGTCGGTTTTTGCGCGGCGTATTTTTTGGGCGATCTCGTCGGGCTTGTCGGTCAGATTGATCCGACTTTGATCCGAGGGCTCGGATTTGGACATTTTTTTGGTGCCGTCGCGCAGGCTCATGATCCGGGCGCTGGCGGCCATGATCCGCGGGGTGATCAGCGGGAAAAAATCGGTTGCGTAATCATGGTTGAATTTTTGCGCGACATCATTGGCGAGTTCGAGATGTTGGCTTTGATCATCGCCGACCGGGACTTCGGTGGCGTGATAGGCGAGCACGTCGGCGGCCATCAGATTGGGATAGACGAACAGGCCGGTCGAGACGGCTTCGCGGTCCTTGCCTGCTTTGTCTTTGAACTGGGTCATGCGGTTGAGCCAGCCGAAGCGCGCCACGCAGTTGAAAATCCAGGCGAGGCGGGCATGGGCGGGAACGGCGGATTGGTTGAACAGGATGCTGCGCGCGGGGTCGATCCCGCAGGCGATCAGCAGAGCGGCGTTGGTGCGGGTTTGCGCGCGCAAGGCGGCGGGATCGACCCAGACGGTAAGGGCGTGCAAATCGACCAGGCAGTAAATGGCGTCGTTATTCTCCTGCAGGGCCACCCAATTACGGATCGCGCCGAGATAATTGCCAATATGGGCGATGCCGGTGGGTTGGATACCTGAAAATATGCGTGCCATAGGCTGTATTCGCCCAGCAGGCCGTGCCGGGTCAAGCGGGGTTCAGGCGGCTTTGCCGGGGCGGCGGAGGGTTTCGCGCAGCTCTTTTGGGTGAAAAGCGCCGAGGGCGACGCCGCTGAGCGCGAAGCTGAGCGCGCCGATTGCTACCAGGATAATCAGCGTTACTAACGCGGGCAGGTGGGCGCGCAGGATCGGGGTGAGCAAGGCGAGCAAGGCGGCCATGATCGCGCACGCCATAACAATGCGCCAAGTACGGCTGCGCAAGCGGTGATCGATCCGAAAATCGCCCTGACGCGACAGGAAATATGCGAGGAGTGCGACATTGACCCAGGCGGCGATGCTGGTGGAGAGGGCGATGCCGACCTGTTGCAGCGGGTGCATGAGGGCGAGATTAAAGCCGAGATTGACCGCGACCGCGATCAGCCCGATCCAGACCGGGGTTTTGGTGTCGCCACGGGCAAAAAATCCGGGCGATAATAATTTTGCCAGGACAAAGGCGGGTAGCCCTGCGGCGTAGGCGGCGAGGGCGGCGGCGCTGCGGGCGGCGTCGGTGGCGGTGAAGGCGCCGTGATCGAACAATCCGTGCATGATCGGCAGGCCGATGACGGCCAGGGCGGTGGCGGCGGGCAGCGTGAGCACGGCGGCAAGTTCGATGGCGCGGTTGAGGGTGGTGCGCGCGGCTTCGGGTTCCCGCCGCTGGACATGGCGGGTGAGCGCGGGCAGCAAGGTGGTCGAGAGTGCGACGCCGATCACGCCGAGCGGGAGTTGGTTGACCCGATCAGCATAGTAAAGGACCGCGACGGTGCCATTGGGCAGGAGCGAGGCGATGATGGTATCGACGGTGAGGTTGATCTGGGTGACGCCCGCGCCGATCAGGCCGGGGCCGAGGCGGCGTAGGATTTGCCGCGCATCCGGGGTTAGTCGCGGCCAGCACAGGCGAATCGCGGCACCGGCGCGCAGCAAGGCACGGGTGAGCAGGATCAGTTGGACAATTCCGGCGAGGGCGACGCCATAGGCCAGATAATCGGCGACATTGCCGCCGAGCCGCCGCTCAAGCAGCAGGGCGCCGATCAGGCAGAGATTGAACAGGATCGGGGCGGCGGCGGCGGCGGTGAAGCGACCGCGCGCATTGAGAATGCCGCCGAACAAGGCGCAGAGGCAGATCAGCCAGAGATAAGGGAAGGTGATGCGCGAGAGATGCACTGCGAGGTTGAATTTGGCGGGATCGGCGCGGAAACCGGGTGCCAGCGCATCGATCAGCCAGGGCATGAGCAGCATGCCGAGCAGCATCAGGCCGAACAGGAAAATGGTCAGGATCGAGCCGACTTCTTCGGCGAGCTGGGTCGCGGCTTGATCCCCTTGGGCGGTCAGGCGGCTGGTATAAGCGGGGACGAAGGCGGCGGAGAAAGCGCCTTCGCCGAACAGGCGGCGAAACAGGTTGGGCAGGCGGAGTGCGACGAAAAACGCGTCTGCGGCGGGGCTGGCGCCGAGCAGGGCGGCGATCATGATATCGCGCAAAAAGCCGAGCACGCGGCTGCCGAGGGTCCAGAAGCCGATATTCAGGGCGTTGCGAATCATTATGGTCCTGTAGCGCTCCCGGTGGATTGGGGCCAGTCTGCTTGGCCCCATATGATCAGCGCGGGGGGATCAGCGGCAGCCAGATTGCGAGGGCGGCGAGGGTGGCGAGCAGGACTGGCGGGGTGATCAGCAGGCCGATGCGCATATATTGGCCCCAGCCGATGCGGGTGCCTTTTTGGGCGAGGACATGGAGCCAGAGCAAGGTGGCGAGGCTGCCGATGGGGGTGAATTTCGGGCCGAGATCGCAGCCGATAATGTTGGCATAGACCATCGCGTCGTGAATTTGCGGCGGGAGATGCGCCAGATGATGGATGGCGAGCGCGCCGATCAGGACGCTGGGCATATTATTCATGATCGAGGAAAGCAAGGCTGCGAGAAAGCCGGTGCCGATGGTGGCGACCCAGATGCCGTGCTCGGCGAATAAATGCAGGGCGTCGGCGATGAAATGGGTCAGGCCAGCGTTGCGCAGGCCATAGACCACCAGATACATCCCCAGGCTGAAAATCACCACTTGCCAGGGTGCGTTGCGCAGGATGCGGGTGATCGGGATGATTGGTTGGCCGCCGCCGAACCAGCGCGCGGCGATGGCGAGCAGGCAGATGGCGCCGATGATCGTAACGATGGAGACTGGCACGCCGAGCGGGGCGGAGATGAAATAGGCGGCGAGTAGGAGCAGCAGGATCGGGGCGCTGGCGCGGAAGACGAGACGGTCGCGAATGGCGGTGGTGGGGGCGTCGAGCTTGGTGAGTTGGTAGCGACGGTTGGCGGTGCGGTGAAACAGGGTTGCGAGCACAATCAGGGTGGCGAGGAGCGAGACGGCGTCGATCGGCAGCATGATGGTGGCGTAGCGGGTGAAGCCGATACTGAAGAAATTGGCGCTGACGATGTTGACCAGATTGGAAATCACCAGAGGCAGGCTGGTGGTGTCGGCGACGAAGCCGGTGGCGATGATGAAAGCGAGTGCGGCTTGGGGTGGGAATTCGAGGCTGGCGAGAATCGCCATGACGATGGGCGTGAGCAGCAAAGCGGCGCCGTCATTGGCGAAAAAGGTGGCGATCAGCGCGCCGAGCAGAATGACCAGCACCAGGAGGCGACGGCCTTTGCCCTGCCCCCAGCGCGCGACATGCAAGGCGGCCCAGCGAAACAGCCCGGCTTCGTCGAGCAGGAGCGAAATGATGATGAGCGCGACGAAGGTGAAGGTCGCGTTCCAGACGATATGCCAGACGGTGGGAATATTGCGCCAATGGATGACGCCGAGGGCGAGATCAACGATGGCCCCGCC
>JAJZEG010000198.1 GCA_021828605.1 Pseudomonadota bacterium
GGTTGACCGGGTGCAGGGTGGTGACCACGAATTTGGTCGGGCCATCGAGCTTGAAGCTTTTGACGACGGTGGGGATGCCGCCTGCGCCATATTGCAAATAGGTCGGGCCGAGTTTTTTGATCATGTCAAACATATATTTGACATCGGCGCTGGTGACCGGCTTGCCGTTGGACCAGATCCAGGGCCGCATGGTGACGGTGAAAACCGTGTCGTGTTTGGAGACTGTGATGCCGGTGGCGAGGCTGCGGGACCAATCGATGACATGGTCACGATTGACCCAGAAGACCGGCTTGAACAGGAGATAAATGGCTTCGTTATTATAGGCGGAGTCATCGAAAAACGGGTTGAGTTCGGTGACCGAGGCGGGTGGGGTGCCGCTGCCGACGCCGGGCGGGACGATGACGGTGCCGCAGACTTGCGGCGTGGCGGCGAGCCCGATGCAAGGTGCTAACAGGAACAAGCCGCTGAGAAGCGCACGGCGTAGCCAATTTTTCATTTACGAATCCCCCTGCCCTTTGATTGTGGGCAAGATTGCGGCGATCAACGATGGGATGAGCATAGCATAAATCGCGTCACGCCAAGCGCCACGCTGATCCAAACTGTATCACATCATTGAAATCAGGAGAAAATGCGATGGGGCGGTGCTGTTGCACCGCCCCTGCATAGGCTCAGTCGCGATTAGAACTTCGCGGACACGCCGAAGGTGATCGAACGCGGCGGGCCTTGATAGGCTGACGCATAAGGCGAGGTAACCTGATAGGGCGAGTTCGGGTTGCCCGTCGGGATCTGCGCGTAGGAGAGATAGTAATGCTGATAGTAGTGCAGGCCCAGCATGTTTTGCACGTTCAGCGACAGCTTCACGTATTTCACGTCGTGGAAGTGAACGCGGTATTTATAGCTCAAATACACGTTCATCAGCAGGTAGCCCGGCAGCTTGAAGTAATGGACCGGACCAAGCCCGACCAATTCCTGCGCGAGGCTGGCTTGCGGCGTTGGGTAATACGGCACGGTCGCCAAGCCCAGCGGGACGTTCGGGAAGCCAACGGGTCCGATTGCAGTGGATTGCGGATCGATCGCTGGTGTTGTCACGTTAGACAGAGCGGGCGACAGGTCGAAAGTGATGAATTGTTGGCCGGTATAGTGACCGGACAGACGCGCATCAAACGGACCTTTTTTGTAGCTGATGCCGAAATTGCCGAAATAATTCGGCGCACCGGCCAACGGATCGCCCTTGAACACGAACCCATACTGACCTTCGAACGGGGTATCCTGCGCGAAGAACGAGTTCAGATAGGTGGATTGGTTGTGCGAGAAGTTACCGAACACGCTGATATGCGGCGTGACCCGGTATTTCATTGAGGCTTCTTCACCCCGGAACTGTTGCGCGCCAATATTGTTATAGACGTTCTGGCCAGTCTGGTAGTTGACCAAGAACGAGAACGAGCTGGTGATTTTTTGATAGTAGATATCGGCGTTCAGGTAGAGCTTGTTGGTGTCATAGCGCAGACCGGCTTCGTAGGAATGCACGATTTCCGGGTTCGGCGCCTTGGTGGTGCCGATCGTGCCGACAGTGGTGTTAACATAGTCACCGACCGGCGCGAAACGGGCACCCTTACCATAGCTGGCATAGGCGATTAGGTGGTCCGGCAAATCATAGCTGATGCCGAGGTAAGGCTCGGCGATTTTACCAAAGTTTTTGAGCTTGTAGCCTGGCAATATCGCGCCGCCACCACCGGCAGTGGTGAATGCGACTTTATTGCTGGAATAGACACCTTGGATGGTCACGCCAGGTTGAATATGCAGCCTGTCGTGGAACAGATCGATTTTGTCCTGCACGAACACGCTCATGATCGTCCGCTGATAACCACCGGCCGGGTAGCCGAAGCTGTTATAGCCAAGGATTTGCGGCATCGGATCGGCGCCGTAAATGAAGGACGTTGCACCCTTCTGCGTCTCCTTAGCAAACAGACCACCGATGGTGATCACGTTGTGCGGCAGGAAGATATTCGCCTTCGGCGCAAAACCAACCGTTTTGCTGATGCTATAGTTTTTCTCCGCATTCTCGCCAGCCGGATAGGAACCAAACGTCGCCAGCGGGTTATAGGTGAAGATTCCCGGTGTGGTGCCGAAGAATTGTCCTGGCCCGATATTACCATAAGCCAAATAAGGAACTTGGAAGGTGGTTTGATACGGGAAGGCCGGATTAAACAAGACCGCATTCGGCGCGAGATAGCTGGTGAACACGTCAGAGTTGCGCAGGAAGAAAGCATGCGCGCTCAGGATCAAATGGCTGTTCACATAGGTGCGGTCACCCAGGATCGCGGTCAGATATTTATCGTTCTGGCGCAGATAGGTGAGCGAACGCGGGAAGTTGTAGTAGAAGTTTTGATTGATCAACGGCACCGGCAGCGGCGCGTTGGTGTCATAGCCACGGTCGCGGTTGTAGAGCACGGTGGCGGTGATGCGCGACAGGCCGTAATCATAGGGCTTGATCGCCGAGGCCATCAAATCTTCGTATTGGTTGCTGGTGCCGGTTTGGTAGCCCGCCGAATAACCCTGATTGTAGCGCAACATGAAGCGCGGTGCATCAGGAGATTTGCTCAATTTACCGGTGTTGAGCTCGAAGCCATAGTTATAGGTATCGAACGAGCCATAGCTGCCGAAAATTTTCGCGTAGCGATGTTTCGAGGGGAGCTTGGTGGTGTAAGCGATGGTGCCGCCAACGGTCGCGAAACCGGCGCGATCCGGCGGGGCGATGCCGGGATAGATGGTCGAGCCGCTAATTTGACCCAAGGTTACTGGCGCGCCGTTATTATTGCTGAGGAAGCCACCGGCGCCACCATACAGCAAGTCGTTGATCGGCACTCCATCAAGCGTGTCGGCCAGCTGGCTGGCGCGCACGCCGCGCACGGTCAGCACGGGGAGTTTTTGTCCGACGCCCGATTGATATTCGTTCACTGACGGGGTTTGCGCGAGGACCGACTGAATTGAACCGGTATGCTCAACCGCTTTGATTTGATCCGGTGTAATCACCGAAATCGCGTTCGCAACGTTTTTCTCTTTGAGCAGCAATTTTTTGTAGAACACTTTAATCGCTTGGATGCTTTGCGTGTTCTGCGCGGGCGTTGCCGCCGTTGTGCCGGCGGTTGCGGTGGCGCCGACTGCGGGAGTCGTTTGCGCCCAGACCCGCGTTGAAAATACCATGCCGCTCGCTACTGAGCAGGCCGTCAAAATTACCAATCGCTTACGCGTCGACACTGTTCTCATCACAACTCCCCTGCCCGTTTGGGCTTTTGATAAAACCCGGCGCCTATCCCTGAAATCGCGCCGTCGCCCTTGAACTAACGTATAACTGTTGTCCCCGTAGCGCCTTTGTTTTCGTGACCGAGGCGTTACAGTTGTGAGTATCTCGCATGACAGAAGCGCGCCTGCCAAGGGTCTTTTTGCAACAGTTACTAAGAATGATCAGGCGCAGTTCGGCAATGGATGCAGCCTGAGGGTGAAAAAAACCGTTGAAAAGACTTTATTTCTTAAACATCGATTGTTTGGAACATATTATTGCGTTTGGGGCCGAATTGGGACGTATCATTGCGTAGATGCTGCCCTAAAACTTGCTTCACGAATTCGTGATGTGCGCAGAATCACTTGACCAATAAAAAACCCCATAACCAGCGAACTGGTTATGGGGCTGAGCCGAATTAGAGCGCGATATGTTCAGATTGACGCAGTCGCGCCAATCTGACGCGCTCTAGCTTTGTTTGCGAGGCTGAGTAACGCTTGTCATTGCCGCGCATTATGCGCGTCAATTCCAAACGATCAGGCTCTAGTGGGGGCGAAAAGTTATTTAACGAGCAGCCAGAGTTTCGCGAGTTGCTCGGCGGCGTGGCTGCCTTTGACCGAGCGCCACATGGCGACGGCGTTCGCATGTTGGCCGGTGAGGGCAAAGGCGATACCCATATCAAGCTCGGCCTGGCCGTCATGGGCGAGGCCGCCACTGCGAATCGCTTGCTCCATGAGCGCAATTCCAGATTTGTTGCCGCCATAGACCTGATTAAAGCCGATGGCGAAGAGCGAGGCGGCATCCTTGTTCGCTTTGGCCTGGGCGATGCTGGTGGATTCCGCCGCCTGTAAAGTCGCCTGGCGCTTGGCGATGAAATGTTGGAGATGCGCATCGCTCGCGGCTTTTGCGCCGACCCCTAATATGCCCGCCTTGTTGCCCGCTTGGAAGATTTGCAGCGCCTCGTTCGGCAAGCCGCGCGCCACCGAATCTTCGGCGAATCGGATATAGTCGTGATGGGTCGCAGACAGGCCCACCGCTTGGCGGAGTCGAAAGAAGCTGAGCGCCAGACGTTGGTTGAAGACCGGCTCGGCCTGGAACTGGCCGATCAGATTCTGCCAATGGGCGGGGCTTGGGTAATAGCGCACGGTCTCGACGATGATGTTGCTGACGCCTGCCTGGTCATGGGCGTTGGCATAGCAATTTTCGACCAGCGCCAGCCCGGCCTGGCTCGGCGGACGGTGCAGCAACACCTGGCTATTCAGCGTTTTGCATTCGTGGAGTTGATAATAGGATTGCAACAAAATCTGGTGGAATTGCGGTGAGCCGCTCAGATAGCGGTTGATGGTCGCGATGGCCGCCGTGTAGTTGCCAGCTTGATATTGCGAACTCGCTTCGCCCTCGGCCATTTGGGCGACTTGGCCCGAGGAGAGTTGGCCGGTGCCGATCAGGGTCGCGTAATCCTGGGCGGCGGCGGCGTGGTCACCGCGCCTTGCGTCAATCGCGGCGCGCAGCTGATCGATTGCCAAGGTTTCCGACGCGGTTTTGTTCGGCACTGCGGCGGCACGGTTCACCTCATTTAAGGCGTCGACGTAACGATGCGCGTTGAGATCCTGCTCGGCGGCGAGCAGAGGTTGGCCAATGGCCGGGGGCATGGTTTGCGCCAGCGCGATGGGTGCTGCGACAAAGGGTGTTAGCCCGAGCAACAGAGCCGCCAGCCGACCGCGAGGAGCAACAAATTTCATACACCGACCCTTTGGATCACAGATTATTAACATGCGAGGTTAATCGCCAGACTTTAACCGCCAGACCGGCTTTCGCCTATTGGCTATATTGCTCGTTGCCGACGATGCCGATTTTGGTCAGACCGTCGCGCTCGGCAGCGGCCATCACGCCGATGACGGCGCTGTAATTGGCCAGCTTGTTCGGGTTGACATGGATTTCCGGCTGATCGACCAAAGTGGCCGCCGCCTTCAATTTCATTTCCAACGCCGCACGGTTCGGAATGCGGGTGCCATTCCAATAGACGGTGCCATCATAGTTAATGTCGATTTGCACGACCGGCGGCGGGGTTGGCGGCGGTGGCGGCTTGCCATGCGGCAAGTTCAGATTGACCGCGTGCAACTGCACCGGAATGGTAATGATCAACATTGTCAACAGCACCAGCATCACGTCGATCAGCGGGGTGGTGTTGATATCCACCATTTCCTCTGGATCTTCCGAGCGGCTGCTTCCTAAATTCATTGCCATTGCGCGTCTCCCCCTCAGCCGTGCGGCTGCGGTTTGGTGATAAAGCCAACCTTCAGAATACCGACGCGTTGGCACGCATACAGCACTTTGCCGATATATTTGTAAGGTGCATTCGCATCGCCGCGCACTTCGATCACCGGCTGCGGCACCATGGGC
>JAJZEG010000102.1 GCA_021828605.1 Pseudomonadota bacterium
TGGCTACGGAGGCGGCTGACCGGCTGGCCCCTTTGATCAAAGGCGGCGGCCAAGAGCGCGGCAGACGCGGCGGCACGCCGGATTTGGCGGCGATTGCCGGGTTTGCCGCCGCGATCAAAGCCATCGGCCCGGATGAGGCCAATCGGTTGGCACCGCTGCGCGATGCGATTGATCAAGGGGCGCTCGCTCTGGGTGCCCAGGTGATCGGCCATGACGCGCCGCGCCTGGCCAACACCACCTGTTTGGCGGTGCCGCAGGTTGCCGCACAAACCCAGGTGATCGCACTCGATTTGGCCGGAATTGCGGTATCGGCGGGGGCGGCCTGCTCATCGGGCAAGGTGGCGCGCAGCCATGTGCTCGATGCGATGGGGTTCAGCGCCTTGGCCGATTGCGCGATTCGCGTCTCGTTGCCGTGGAACTGCGCCGCTGACGCCCCTGCCCGCTTTTTGGCCGCTTATCGAGATTCGATCAGCCGCGCCTTGCACAATGGTCATCGGTCTCATATTGCGACGGCAGAGCCGTCTGATATTGTGACGGCAGAGCCGTCTCATATTGTGGCGGCAGAGCCGTCTGATATTGTGGCGGCAGAGCCGGTTGCCTGAGGCATCCGGCCTGTTTTGATGCCGTGCGAACCGCACTTACCGACAGGATATCGACCATGCCACACATCGTTTTTATCGAGCGCAATGGCGCTGAACGCACCGTTGACGCGCCAATCGGCCTGTCGGTTTTGGAAATTGCGCACAAACACGGCGTCGATATCGAGGGCGCGTGCGAGGGCTCGCTGGCCTGCTCGACCTGTCATGTGATTGTGGATCCGGCCTGGTTCGCCAAGCTCGCCGGTGCCACCGAAGACGAGGAAGATATGCTGGATTTGGCGTTCGGCCTTGAAAAAACCTCACGGCTGGGCTGCCAAATTGTGATGAGCGAGGCGCTCGATGGGCTGGTGGTGCGCTTGCCGACCGGTGTGCGCAACGCGCAGTCGGGCTGAGCGGCGCATTTGGCGGGAGCAGCAGAATTATGAGGGTGGTCGCAGCAATGTCGGGCGGGGTGGATAGTTCGGTGGTCGCCGGACTGTTGCACGAGGCGGGCCACGAGGTGATTGGCGTCACGCTACAGCTCTATGATCATGGCCAAGCGGCGGGTCGTAAGGGAGCCTGCTGCGCCGGACAGGATATTCATGACGCCCGCAACGTCGCGGACCAGCTGGGCATTGCGCATTATGTTATTGATTCGGAACAGGCGTTTCGCCGAAATGTGATCCAGGCCTTTGCCGATTCCTACGCCGCCGGGCAAACGCCGGTGCCGTGCGTGGCCTGTAATCAGCATTTGAAATTTGGCGATTTGCTCGGTTTAGCGCGCGAATTGGGGGCGGAAGCCTTAGCCACCGGCCATTATGTCCGACGCGAATCCGGCGCCGAGGGTGCGGAACTGCATCGGGCGGTCGATGATGCGCGCGATCAGTCCTGGTTTTTGTTCGCCACCACCCGCGCGCAGCTTGAATTCGCCCGGTTTCCCTTGGGCGAAATGCCGAGCAAGGCCGCGGTGCGCGCTGAGGCGGCGCGCATGGGCCTGCCGGTGGCCGACAAGGCCGATAGCCAGGATATTTGTTTCGTGCCCTCCGGATCCTACGCCGATATCGTCGCCCGGCTGCGCCCCGATGCGGCGGAACCCGGCGATATTGTCGATGCGCAGGGCCAGGTGCTGGACCGGCATCAGGGGATTGGCCGCTATACGGTCGGCCAGGCCAAGCGGCTGGGCGCGGCGAGTGGTCAGGTGGTGACCCGCATTGACGCGCCCAATCGGCGCATTGAGGTTGGGCCGCGCCATACCGGCGGACAGCGGATTTTGCTGCGTGATTGTAACTCGTTAATCGCGCCACCCGACCAACCGATGCGCGCGATGGTCAAACTGCGCGCCCGCGAGACACCGCACCCGGCACTGATCGATTTCGCGGCCGGCAGCGTGACGTTGGAACAGCCGGCCCTTGCCGCTCCCGGTCAGGCTTGCGTGGTGTATGATGGCACCCGCGTGCTCGGCGGCGGGTTTATTCAGTGATCCAACGCGTGTTCTGATTCTGAAATCCGTTGGATTTCAGAATCAGAGTGGACACGCGGAAATTTAATTGTTGAGTGGCGTGCGACAAAAATGCTGCTGTGCTGCGCCAATCGGTCACTTTCCCCGGCTGCGATGTTTGCACCGCGCAAAAGATTGCTATAGATCGGCGCAGGAATCAGGCCGCGATGCCGCTTCGTGCTGTGTCGGGGTGTTTGCTATGTGAATCTGGCCGCTTCGTTTCGCGACGTCGCTGCTTCGTGCCTTTTCGTCAATAACCATCCCTCCAGCCCGCCAACAAGGAGTATTCAGCCAAGTGCAAGTTCTCGTTCGTGATAACAATGTCGATCAAGCGCTGAAGGCGCTCAAAAAGAAACTGCAACGCGAAGGCGTGTTTCGGGAAATGAAGCTGCGGCGCCATTACGAAAAACCCTCCGAGCGCCGTGCGCGCGAAGCCGCTGAAGCGGTGCGTCGGGCCCGGAAAATGGAGCGCAAGCGCGTCGAACGCGAAGGGTTCTAGAGCGCGATATGTTCAGCTTGACGCAGTCGCGCCAATCTGACGCGCTCTAGCTTTGTTGTCCGAGGCTGAGCAACGCTTGTCATTGCCGCGCATTATGCGCATCAATTCCAAACGATCAGGCTCTGATCCGCACGACGCTGCCCCTGGGGGTTCGCTGATGGACATGCTCGATCTTGATCGCCTAATCGCCACGCCGGTCGCCACCGACCCGTTTCGTCATATCGTGGTGCCGCATTTCGTGCGCCCCGACCCGCTCGCGGCGGTGGTTGCCACGATCCCGCCGATTGGCGCGCGCGGCTCGGTGCCGGTGGAGGCTTTGCGCTTAGGCGCGGCAGCGCGCGGTTTGATGGACGCGATGGCCGGACCGGCGATGCGGGCGGCGATTGCTGAGAAATTTCAGCTCGATTTGCACGACGCCCCGGTGATGGTGACCATGCGCGGTCAAACCGGCGCGCGCGATGGCCAAATCCATTGTGATTCGGCGACCAAGCTGGTGACGATTTTGCTGTATTTGAACCCGGCGGACGCGGCCTGGGAGCGGCAGGAAGGCTGTTTGCGCCTCTTGCGCGGGCCGGGCGATTTGGACGATTTCGCCGTGGAGGTGCCGCCGGTTGATGGCACGCTGCTGGTATTCCCCAACGGGCCGGATACCTGGCACGGGCATAAAACCTTCATTGGCAAGCGCATCACCGTGCAAATGAATTACATGACCAACGACGCCCACGCGAAATACGAAATGCGCCGTCACCGGGTTTCGGCATTTTTCAAACGACTGCGCCGGGCGGCCTGATCCGCCGTGCTTGCGGGCAAACGAATCGCCGTGGTTCTGCCTGCCTATAATGCCGCCCGCACCCTCAGCCGCACCATCGAGGAAATTGATCGCGACATTGTCGATGATCTGATCCTGACCGATGATGCGAGCCGAGACGAAACCGTGACTCTCGCGCGCGCCCTCGGCCTCCATACTATCGAGCATGAGCAAAATCGCGGCTATGGCGGCAATCAAAAAACCTGCTACGCCGCCGCCTGCGCGCGCGGGGCGGATATCGTGGTGATGCTGCATCCTGATTACCAATATTCACCGAAACTAATCCCAGCGATGGCCGCGATGATTATTTCAGGCCATTATGATGCCGTGATGGGTTCGCGCATTCTCGGCGGCGGCGCGCTCAAAGGCGGAATGCCGCTATGGAAATACATCGCCAATCGCGGGCTAACGCTCATTGAAAATATCTTGCTGGGACAAAAACTCTCCGAATATCACACCGGCTACCGCGCCTGGTCGCGCACGGTGCTGGAGCGGCTCCCGCTGGAGCGCTGCTCGGATGATTTTGTGTTTGATAATCAAATGATCGCCCAGGCGATCCATGCCGGGTTTCAAATCGGCGAAATATCCTGCCCCACCCGTTATTTCGATGAGGCGTCCTCGATCAATTTCCGCCGCTCGGTGCATTATGGGTTTGGGGTGCTTGATACCGCGATCCGATTTCGTCTGGCGCGCGCCGGCATCCTGGAATGGCCGGTGCTCGGGCCGTGACGCGCTGGCAGCTCGGCATGATCTGGCGTGACCGAGCCCTTCGCCTGCCGCTGTTGGGCGGTGCCGCTTTGCTGCTCGCCATCGGGTTCGGAATGGTGGTCGGGGGCAAATGGGAGGGCGGTATTCTCGCGGCGCTCGACCGGCTGCGGCATCTGGGATGGCTCGGTTGGCTGATTTTTGCCTTGGTGCAAATGCTGGTCGCGCTGATCGGTATTTTGCCCGCCTCGCTGCTCGGCCTGGCCGCCGGTGCGGTCTATGGGATTGCGCTCGGCTTTGGCCTGTCAGCGATTGGGGTGCTGTTGGGTGCTGCCATCGCCTTTGTGCTGGCCCGCTCGGCGCTGCGCCCGGCGATTGCGCGGCGGCTTGCCCGTGACGGCCATTTAGCCCGGCTCGATGACGCGGTGGGGCGGGATGGCTGGCGGTTGGTGCTGCTGTTGCGGGTCTCGCCGGTGATGCCGTTCTCGCTGACCTCGTACGCGCTGGGCCTATCGGCAATCCGACCGCGCGATTACGCGCTCGGCACGCTCGCCGCTTTGCCCGCTTTGTTGCTGTATGTCGCGATTGGCACGCTCGGCGCCTCGGGCTTGGCGGCCTTGCGCGGGCATGCGCCGCTGCATTTGGCGCTGATCGGGATCGCGATTATTGCGACGGCGCTGCTGACCTGGCGGCTGGGGCGGTTAGTGAGACGCAGTTTCTACGCTGATCGCTGAGGATTTAAGCTGACCGCAGGCGGCCAGAATATCGCGCCCGCGCGGGGTGCGCACCGGCGAGGCATAGCCCGCATTCATCACAATATCGGCGAAGCGACGAATGGCGTTGCCGCTGGAGGTTTCATAGGTCGAGCCGGGCCAGGGATTGAACGGGATCAAATTGACCTTGGCTGGAATGCCCGCGATCAGCCGCACCAATTCATGCGCGTCGGCCTCGGAATCGTTAATCCCCTTGAGCATCACATATTCGAAGGTAATCCGCCGGGCATTGGAGGCCGCCGGATAACGCCGACAGGCGGCGATCAATTCGGCGATATTATATTTGCGGTTCAGCGGCACAATAACATCGCGCACATCATCGCGCACCGCATGCAGCGATACCGCCAAATTAACCCCGAGTTCCGCGCCGCATTGATCCATCATCGGCACCACGCCCGAGGTGGACAGAGTAATCCGCCGCCGCGACAGGCCGATCCCCTCGCCATCCATAATGATTTTCAGGGCGGTCGCGACGTTTTCGTAATTATACAGCGGCTCACCCATGCCCATCATCACAATGGTCGAGAGCAGTCGCGGCACATCGCCTTTCGGGCTGGGCCATTCGCCATAAGCGTCGCGCATGGCCATGAATTGCCCGACGATTTCCGCTGGCGAGAGGTTCCGGGTCAGGCGCTGGGTGCCGGTATGGCAGAACCGGCAGGATAAGGTGCAGCCCACTTGCGAGGAAATACACACTGCACCCCGATTTTCGGTGACATCCGGGATATAGACGGTCTCGACCGCCTCATTATCACGAAACCGAAACAGCATTTTACGGGTATCATCGGTGCTGCGCTGATCGAGTGCCACGCTGGGGCGCCCGACCACGAAATGCGCTGCGAGTTTTTCGCGCAAGGGTTTCGCGATATTGGCCATTAGCGCGAAATCAGTAACGCCTTGATGATATATCCAGTGCCAAAGCTGCTTGGCGCGAAACGGCGCCTCGCCGATGGCGGCGATTGCGGCGGCGAGGTCCGCGCGCGACAGACCGACCAAATCGCGCCGACCATCGGGCAATTCAGCGCCGGGCGGGGCGAATAAGGCGGTTTTCGCCAAAATCCGCGCGCGCTCGGCATCATTCAACGCGAACGGGATCGCATTCATGGCTATTTGGCGCCTGGGTTGGCCGGACAGGCTTTGACAATGGCCTTGTAGGCGGCGGAAAATCCATCAAGGCCGAAATGATCGACCACATCGGCGGCGTGCGGTGCGCTGGCGGTGGCCTTCACGGCATTCCCCGCCAGAAAAGCTTTGATGGTCGGCGTTTTATGCAGCGCATAGGCCATCGAATCTTTGTAAAAAAACTTGAGATCGGTCTTGCCGACCGTCAGCGTCACCTTGGCATGCTTGCTATAGGTGATGCCTTGCGCCAGCGAGATTTCGTCGCGCGAATCACCGCGCTCGGTAACGGTAAGCATCGCCGGGGTGGTTTTGGTGGTTTTCGGCAATTTGCTCAGGGTAAAGGCGTAGCAGGCTTTATGCGCCCCCGCGCCATAGGTCGCCGCAGTCCAGGACGAAAACACGCCCAACGGCTTGGGTGCATTGGCGGCGGGGGCCGCAAGTGCTGTCGCGGTCGACAGACCAGCCCAAATAATCAGTCCAGCGGCACCAAGCCATAAAGGAAGCGGGTTTTTCATCAGCGACAGATAAGCCGCCCGCGCCAGCGGAGCAAGATGGCCGGATTGTGATCGGATCGGATGCCGACGCAGCTCAGCAGGTGAATCGGAGAAAATCTGGGGGAGAAAAAATCTGGCGGAGAGGGTGGGATTCGAACCCACGGTACCCGTTAAGGTACAACGGTTTTCGAGACCGTCCCAATCGACCACTCTGGCACCTCTCCGCGTGGCGGCGCTTATAGGGTTGTGTGGCGTTCTAGGCAACTCCGCGTGTCGGGTTGCAGGAATGCCGCCGGTCTGGGATGGTGAGGCAGCAACGGGAGTGTGTGATGCAACCGATTCGGCGACTAAAATCCCCTCTCAAACGAGTCAGCGTGATCGGCCTCGCCTGCCTTGGCTTGGTTGGTTGTGGCACCAGCGCGCCCCCGCGTGTTGGGGGTGCGGCTGCGGGTGGTGCGGCCACCGGGGCAACCTTCGGCTTGATCGGCGGACCGGTGGGGGTACTGGTCGGCGGCGCCATCGGCGGCGGCATCGGTGCGCTCACCGCCGCGAACACCACGCCCAAGCAAGTCAATTTGGGCAATCCGCCCTGGACCCAAGGCAGCTTCCTCGGCGGGGCCGGGTCCGGGCAGTCGTCCACACCCATGGCGCCGCCCCAGCCGCTCAACTCTGGCGGCTATACCGGCGCCACACCTTCCTACAATCAAGCCGCGCCCAACACGGTGCAGTCAGCGCCGCTGCCACCCCCGCAATAGCGCAACATCCTCAGGCGGCGTTCACCCCGGACACATAGTCACGCAAATTCCGCACCTGATCAGCCTGCTCGTCGATCAAGCTCTTCACTACGTCGCCAATACTCACCACCCCGACCAATTTGCCATTATCCACAATCGGCAAATGGCGGAAATGCCCATCGGTCATCAAATTTTCAGCCTCGAACACCGTGGTTTTCACCGTCGCCGTGGTCGGGTGCGGCGTCATCAGCTGTGCGACCGTCATTTCCAGCGTGGCAATGCCATTCGCGGCTAAGCTGCGCACCACGTCACGCTCGGAGAGTATTCCAACCAACGCATCCTCGGCGGAAACCACCACCACCGCACCGATGCGCTTTTCCGCCAAGAGCACAACAGCCTTGCGGATCGATGTTTCCGGGGTGATCGTGATCGTGCCGTGCTGCTTTTGCCGCAAAATCGCATTGAGGGTGGTCATGTATCCTCCACATATTTTGTGCGCCAAACCGGGCCGCCCGGTAATGATGATACCAAACTTGTGATCAGATTAATCGTATCGCTTCGTGCGGAGCAAGAAAATAAACCAATAAATCGATTAACATTAATCCGACCTCCATTGTTGCGCCGCAGCAAGTGCCCAACCCCAGGCCGACGCGTCGGGATTGATGGGTTGACGCACGCGCCCCACACGTCAAAAACAAATCTCGGCAATACGGAGAAAACAATGCGCACCGTGGTGGCAATTGCGATATTCGGCACGCTCGGCTGTTTAGCGCGCTACGGTCAAATTCTGCTGGTGCAGCAAATCGCTGGCCGCGCCTTCCCGTTCGCGGTGTTGAGCATCAATGTGATCGGCTCATTCCTGATCGGCCTGTTGTTTTTCAGCTCGCTCGAACGGTTTTCCATCGGTCCGGCCATCCGCATCGGTATTTTGACCGGCTTTCTCGGGGGCTACACCACCTTCTCAACCTTCGAGCTGGAAACCTTGCTGCTGGTCGAGAATGGTCAGATGCTCCGCGCCGCCTTATACATAGCATCCTCCGTCGGGCTGGGGCTGATCGCGGTTCTCGCCGGCGCCGCTTTGGCAAGGAGCCTGTAAAATGAGCGAAACCCCCGCCGACCGCACCGCTTTGATCGTCCGGCTTGATTTGCATCATGCCGACCACAGCAAACGCCGCGCCTTGATGGATGCGGTGCTGAACGCCCTGCGCGACCTGCCCGGATTGGGCAGCGTCTCGGTGATGCGCGGCATCGCCGGATTGAATGACGGCCATGTGATCCATGCTGCCGACATTATGCATTACGATATCGACCTGCCGCTCCTGGTCGAATTCTGCGCCAGCGGCGATCAGGCCGAAGCCGCCATCACCCAGTTGCGCGCTCTGGTTCCGGCGAGTGCAATCATGACCTGGCCGGTGACGCTGCGCTAAATATTTTTGTTTTTCATAATAACGACCGATAGAGCGCGGCATAATGTTGCGCCGGATCGGTCCATGACACGTCGAGCCGCATCCCATTACGCTGAATCGCTTGCCAGGTCGGCTGGTCCTCGAACAGGCGCGCACTGCGCACCAAGCCACTGCGCAGCCCGTCGGCGCTCACCGGCTGAATTTGAATTCCGGTCGCGACCTCAGCGCGTATCGCCGCATCGTTCGCATCAATCACGCTATCGGCCAACCCGCCAATCCGCGACACCACCGGCACCGCCCCGTACCGCTGGGCCGCCAACTGGGTCAACCCGCACGGCTCAAAGCGCGACGGCACCAAAATCGCATCCGCACCACCTTGGATCAGATGCGAAAGCCCTTCATCAAAGCCGATGATCGCCTTGATCGCTTCGGGATATAACGCTTGCGCGTCACGCAACGCCTGTTCCAATTCCGGCTCACCAGCGCCAAGCACGACAAGCTGCCCGCCAAGACCGATCAGCGTCTCAAGGGTCGCCAACACCAAATCGATCCCCTTTTGCGCGGTCAATCGCGAAACCAGCCCGAATAACAGGCTCCCGGCCCGCTCCGGCAGACCGACCCTGCTCAGGAGGGCCGATTTATTGGCCGCGCGCAACGCCAATCGATCCGCATCGAAATTAGCCGCCAAAGCCGGATCGGTTGCCGGATTCCAAACCTCGATATCCAGCCCATTCAAAATCCCGACCACCCGATCGGCCCGCGCGCGAAACAAGCCATCAAGCCCCATGCCCGATTCCGGCGTGGCAATCTCGGCGGCATAGCGCGGCGACACCGTGGTAATTGCATCGGCATGCTGCAATCCCGCTTTCAAAAATCCAATCGCGCCATAATGTTCCACGCCATCGATGGAAAACGAGTCCGCGGGCAAACCCAGCGCGCCCAGTAAATCAGCCGGAAATTGCCCCTGATACGCCAAATTATGCACCGTCATCACCACCGGCGGCGCGGGCAGGCTGTGCGAGCGCAGATAAACCGGAACCAAACCGGCCTGCCAATCATGGGCGTGAATGATGTCAGGAGTCAGCGCGGGCACCAGCCCCAATCCCAAATCCGCCGCCACCCGCGCCAAAGCGGCGAAACGCTGCGCATTATCCGGCCAATCCTTGCCCGCGCTGTCGCTATACGGATTGCCAGAACGGTCAAATAAATGCGGCGCATCCAACACCAGCAAATCAAGCCCTTTGGCGCGCCCGGACCGCAGCGCCGCCGGGCCACCGAACAAAGCAGGGTAGGTATGGATGACCGAACGACGCCCCAGTGCTGCGCGCACCGCCGGATAGCCAGGGATCAAGGTGGTGACGTCAAGCCCGTTCGGTTTGAGCGCAGCGGGCAGCGCGCCCATCACATCGGCAAGCCCGCCGGTTTTGATCAGCGGAAAAATTTCTGAACAAACCATCAGAATTTTCAAGGGCCGCGCGCGGGCCTTGGGCTGTGATCGGCTCACCTCGGTCATGATCTAACGTAGAACAAGAATTTTCTAACCATTATGCAGCCGGTCAATCATCGCCTGGGTGATCAGGGTAATGCCGTTAGCGGTGCGGTTAAAGCGTCGCGCATCATCATCGGCATCCTCGCCAACCACCAATCCCGGTGGAATGCGCACCCCGCGATCAATCACCACATCGCTCAGCCGCGCATGCCGACCAATATCGACATAAGGCAGTATCACCGCGCCCGAGATTTGCGAAAATGAATTAACCTTCACCCCGGTAAACAATAAGGTGCGCCGCAATGTCGCCCCCGAAACAATGCAGCCGCCGCATACCAGTGAGGAAACCGCATGACCGCGCCTGCCCTCCTCATCATGGATAAATTTCGCCGGCGGCGTGCCCTCGGTATGGGTCCAGATCGGCCAATTCCGGTCGTAAATATCGAAGGTCGGTTCAAAATCGGTCAGGTCGATATTGGCTTCCCAATAGGCATCGATGGTGCCGACATCGCGCCAATAAGGCTTGCGTTCATCGCTCGAACACACGCAAGATTCGGCAAATTGATGGGCGAATGCCCGACCTGCGCGCACCAATGCGGGAATAATATCCTGACCGAAATCATGCTTGGACGCGGGGTCCGCCGCATCACGGCGCAACGCCTCGATCAGAAATTTGGTGTTGAACACATAAACGCCCATGCTCGCGAGGGCGACATCCTCGCGCCCCGGCATCGGCGGCGGCTGGGCAGGTTTTTCCAAAAATTCGAGCACCCGGCCCGACGGATCGACATGCATCACCCCGAACGCGCTCGCCTCGGCAATCGGCACGTCCACACAGGCAATCGTGACATCCGCCCCTGCCGCAACATGCTGCTGGAGCAAAAGCTCATAATCCATTTTGTAAATATGATCACCGGCCAGGATCAGCATATAGTCTGGGTCGATACTTTCGATAATTTCGATGTTTTGATATACGGCGTCGGCCGTGCCCAAATACCATTTTTCCTCCGAAACGCGCTGGCTGGCGGGCAATATATCGAAACTTTCCTTGCGCTCGCGGCGCAGGAAGTTCCAGCCCAACTGCATATGACGGATCAGACTATGCGCTTTATATTGGGTGGCGACGCCGATATTGCGAATGCCCGAATTGATCGCGTTGGAGAGCGCAAAATCGATGATGCGCCATTTGCCGCCGAAATAAACCGCCGGTTTCGCCCGCTTATCGGTCAAATCAAGCAAGCGCGACCCGCGCCCGCCCGCCAGTACATACGCCATGGTCCGCCGCGATAAGGGCGTCGCTGAGCCGCCATAAGCCGATCCGGGGGCCGTCCTATCACTCTTCATGCGTTATCCCTCCGGTGGCGAATAGGTTGATCAATACTGTCTTTACGTAGGGTTTAACCTGAGATCCTCAACCACAATACACGGAATTTGCCGCTTTTCACGATATTGTTTGTCAGAACCTCAATCGATCGCTGAAATCGGTCGTGCCCGCCAGATCCGCGCCGCATATTCGCCGATGGCCCGATCCGAGGCGAAATATCCCATTTTCGCGGTGTTGATAATGCTGGCGCGCCACCAGGCGGCGGGATCGTGCCAACGCTCGGACAGGCGGTGTTGGGCTGCAGCATAAGCGTCAAAATCGGCGGTCACAAAAAACCGGTCATCATGACGCAAGGCCTGGGTGATCGGATGAAACCGGTCGGGTTCATCGGGTGAAAAAACGCCTGATTCGACAGCATCCAACACATCCATCAATGCAGGTGAGGCGGCAATCGCCGCCGCCGATGACCAACCATTTCGCGTCTGCAGCGCAATTTCCGCAGCAGTCAGGCCAAATATTTCGATATTGTCAGCGCCAACCCGATCGCGAATTTCGACATTGGCGCCATCGAGGGTGCCAATCGTGAGCGCGCCGTTCAAAGCGAGCTTCATATTACCCGTGCCCGATGCCTCCATCCCCGCGGTTGAGATTTGCTCGGACACATCAGCCGCCGGGATAATGATTTCAGCCAGACTGACATTGTAATTGGGCATGAAAACCACCCGCAGCTTGCCGCGCACGGTGGGGTCGGCATTGATGGTGCGCGCCACGTCATTGATCAGCTTGATAATCAATTTGGCCTGATGGTAACTCGCCGCCGCTTTACCCGCGAAAATTTTAACCCGGGGAGCGTAGAATTCGGTAGGCCGGCTGCGGATCGATTGATAAAGCGCAATCGTTTCCAGGATATTTAACAACTGGCGTTTATATTCATGCATGCGCTTGATATGCACATCGAAAATCGCATCCGGATCAAGCTTGATGCGCAATGTATCGCGAACATAGCGCGCCAACGCTAATTTGTTAGCGCGCCGGTTTGCTAACAAACCATCGCGAAAGCCGGTATCATCCGCAAGGGCAACCAGCCCTTCCAGCTCAGCCGGATCATCACAAACCTGCGCCCCCAACGCCTCGACCAAGAGGCGGGTCAGGCCAGGGTTCGCCTCCATCAACCAGCGCCGAAAGGTGATGCCGTTAGTGACATTGGTGATCCGATCCGGAAACATCCGGTTCAAATCAGCAAACACCGTTTCCTGCATCAGCTGGCTATGCAAGGCCGATACGCCATTGACCCGGCGCGATCCGATAAAAGCCAAGGTGCCCATGCGCACACGCCGCCCATGGCTCTCATCAATCACCGACACCGAGGCCAGATTAACACCCTGGCCTTGGGCGCGCGCGCGTTCTAAATGCTCGGCATTGATCATGTAAATAATTTGCATATGCCGGGGCAAGAGCCGCTCTAACAAGGCAACCGGCCAGGTCTCCAACGCTTCGGGCAATAAGGTATGGTTGGTGTAGGAAAATACCGCGCGGGTGATCTCCCAGGCTTCATCCCACAGCAGGTCATGCACATCGATCAGCAAGCGCATCAATTCAGGAATCGCGATGGCCGGATGCGTGTCATTCAGCTGAATCGCAACTTTATGCGGCAAATTGTGCAAATTATTATATTGCCGTTGATGGCGGCGCAGTAAATCCTGCAACGAGGCGGATGCAAAAAAATACTCCTGGCGCAGCCTTAATTCCTGCCCCGCCGGCGTTGCATCGCTCGGATACAGCACCCGCGAGATCGATTGCGCCCGCACGTCGGCGGCTAACGCGCCGTGATAATCGCCCGCATTGAAGCTCTCCAAATGAATCGGATCAATCGCGCGTGCCGACCAAAGTCGCAGCGCATTAACATGCTTACCCCGCCAGCCCACCACCGGCGTATCATAAGCGACGGCTTGCAGCCTTTCCGCCGGGTGCCAATGATGGCTGATCTCGCCATCTTCATTGGTTTCCGCCTCGACATGGCCGCCAAAGCCGATATCGAAAGCGAGTTCGGGCCGCTCGAACTCCCATGGATTGCCAAAGGACAACCAATCTTCAGGAAATTCGAGTTGACGCCCATCGCGTATGGTTTGTTGAAACAACCCATTATCATAGCGAATGCCATAGCCATAACCCGGAATCGCCAGGCTGGCCATGCTTTCCATAAAACAGGCCGCCAAACGCCCGAGCCCACCATTGCCCAAGGCGGCGTCGGGTTCAGCGGTGCGCACGGCATCAAGATCAACGCCGAGCCGCTGAAAGGCCGCGCGGGTCAATTCAGTCATGCCCAAATTCGTCAGGGTATCGAGCAATAGCCGACCGATCAAAAACTCCAACGACAAATAATAAACCCGCTTATGACCCCCTTCATACACCGCATTATTGGACTGGATCCACCTTTCCACCACCCGGTCGCGCAGAGCGAGCGCCAGGGCGACAAACCAGTCGCGCTCGGTTGCCGAAAACGTGTTTTTGCCCACGCCATAAACCAGTTTGGACAATATAATTTCGGCCCAATCTTGCGCATCGCCGATCAAGGGTAGTTTGGGCGGACGCGCGCCAATGGGCTCGGCTTGCGTGTTATTGGCTCGGGCTGTCTCATGTCCATCATCCATCATTATCGTCCCATCACCACAAAAATTTCTGGCCCAACATGCAGCTTATCGATCAATCGACGATCAAGGTTTGCACAGATGCCCAACCCGTCGCAATGATAATCCGAACAAATCATCCGATCATCAACCGTTTTTTACTGTTATTAAGGCGTGCCGATCGGCCAGCGTGGTCGGCACGGCGTATCCAGGGGGTCAGGCGCGAACCCGGCACGGCGCCGCTCAATGGCCGCCCAAGCGACCATCACGGCGTTATCGGTGCAAAGCCGCAACGGGGGGGCAATTAGCTGCGCACCATGCGCCTTTGCCTCGGTTTCCAGGGCGGTCCGGATCGCGCGGTTCGCGGCAACCCCGCCCGCCACCACCACTGTCGTGGCTTTGGTGATCCGTAACGCATGGTTGAGCCGGTCGGTAAATATATCCACCATCGCACGCTGAAACGACGCGGCGCAATCAGCGGCGCGTTGATGCGCGAGCGCCTCATTGGGTGCGCGCACATCCGATTGTTGCGCGAGTTTTTGGGCGACCGCCGTTTTCAATCCCGAGAATGAAAAATCACAGCCTGCGCGACCGCGCAACGGGCGGGGCAGCGCCATCGCGGTCGGATCACCCTCAGCGGCCAGCCGTTCTAACGCCGGGCCACCCGGATAATCGAGTCCGAGCAGCTTGGCGACCTTGTCGAACGCTTCGCCCGCGGCATCATCAAGGGTGCTGCCCAACCGCCGATAACGCCCGACCCCCTGAACCTCCAGCAACAAACTATGCCCGCCCGAAACCAACAGACAAACATACGGAAATTCCGGCGGGCTGGGCGCCAGTCCGGGCAAACGCGCCGTTAGCGCATGGGCTTCCAAATGATTGATCGCATAAAACGGCCGATCCAGCCCGAGGGCCATCGCTTTGGCAAAATTACTGCCAACAATCAGCCCGCCGATTAAACCCGGCCCGCTGGTGGCCGCAATCGCGCCCAGCTCCGCAGCCTTTAGCCCGGCGATGGCCAGCGCCTGGGCCGCCAGACCTGACGGACCTGCCAAAACCGCAATATGCGCGCGCGCGGCAATTTCCGGCACCACCCCGCCAAACCGGGCATGTTCGGCAATCTGGCTGGCCACCAATTCCGCGCGCACCGTGCCGTCGGCATCCAGAATCGCACAGGCGGTTTCGTCGCACGAGGATTCGATCGCCAAGAGTGGGGCCAAGGCACGGGCGGCGGCTTTATTTTCCATGTCGATCACATTAGTCTTTGCTCATGAGTCAGGAAACAGCCGCAGCGCAACCATCCGCCCATCACCGCTCTGCAGGCGTCGGCAATCGCCGATCAGTGCGGATTGGCACGCGCGGCTCGCCGCTGGCCCGCTGGCAAACCGAGACGTTTTTGGCGCAAATTCGCGCGCACTTAGCCCAAGGCGGCGCGTCCTTCGGCTTTGCCGCCGATGATTTTTCCATCGAGATCATTGCCGTCACCGGTGATCAAATCCAGGATCGCCGCCTCGCCGAGATCGGCGGCAAAGGCATGTTTGCCAAGGAAATCCACGAAGCGTTGAGCGATCAGCGGATCGATTGCGCGGTGCATAGTCTCAAGGATCTTGAAACGAGCTTTCCAGACGGGATCATGCTTGCCTGCACGCTGGCGCGCGAGGATGCGCGCGACGCGCTGATTCTCCGCCCCGGCATTGCCGATGATCACAGCGTTACGTCCTTTGCGGATTTTCGCAGCCTGCTGCCGCAGGGCGCGCAAATCGGCTCGGCCTCGTTGCGCAGGCAGGCGCAGTTGCTGCATGTCCGCCCTGATTTGCAGGTGACGCTGCTGCGCGGCAATGTCCGCACCCGGCTTGATCGGGTGCGCTCCGGCGGTATCGATGCCACCTTGCTGGCGGTCGCCGGGGTCAAACGGCTGGGTTTCGCCGATGAAATCAGCCTGATGCTTGATCCCGCCATCATGCTCCCCGCCGCCGGGCAAGGGATTGTCGGCGTCACCGCCCGCGCGGATGACAGCGATTTACGGGCTTTGCTCGCCAGTATCGAGGATCGCCGTGCCCGCATCGCCGCCACCGCCGAGCGCAGCCTGCTCGCCGCCCTCGATGGCTCGTGCCGCACCCCCATCGGCGCTTACGCCCAGTTGGATGAGAGTGATCAGCTGCATCTGACCGGCCTGGCCGCGCGCGGCGATGGCACATTTTTGCGACGGTGCAGCCTGACCGGCAGTGCAAGTGATGCGGCACGGCTCGGTGCGGCGCTCGGGGCGCAATTACGCCGTGAGTCGCCGCCCGATATTTTTCTCGATTAAGTCGCTGGCCGGTGATGGCAGAGCTGACAGAGCGTAGTGCCACTATTCTGATCACCCGGCCCGAACCCGGGGCGAGCGAGACCGCTGCTTGCGTGCGGGCTCTCGGCCATGTGCCGGTTTTAGCACCGGTGTTGCAAATCCAACCGGTTTTGCTCAACCCGCCGCGCACCATCACCGCGATTGCCATCACCAGCAGCCAGGCTTTGGCCGGATTGCCGTCCGCCCTGCGGGCTTTGCCGCTCTATGCCGTGGGCGATGCGAGTGCCCGCCGCGCCTTCGAGGCCGGGTTTCGCTGGGTCGAAACTGCGAGCGGCAGCGCCGATGATCTGGCGCGGCTGCTCGCGGACCGATTGCCGCGCGGTGCTACCTTGCTGCTCGCCAGCGGCGCGGGTCATAATATCGAACTCGCTGATACATTACGCAGCACGGGATATCGCGTGATTCGCCGGATCGCCTATCGCACCCGTCCCGCCGAGGCGCTGGACATCGCCGCCATTGCCGCTTTGGAGGCCGATGAAGTTGATTTCATGCTGGTTTTTTCCAGAGCCAGCGCCCAGCATTTGGTGAATTTGGTGCAAGCGGCGGGCGTTGAGCCCGGTTTGCGCCGCGTTATCGCCATTGCCATCAGCCCGGAAGCGGCGATCCCGCTGCGCGCTTTGTCGTTACGCGACGTGCGGATCGCCATAGCGCCGGACCAGAAACATATGCTAGCGCTTTTGGCATGACCGACCTCGATCAAGCAGAACCCGCTTTCAGCCCCCCGCCGACCAACACCCTGCCGCCGGTCAGGCGGCGTTCCGCTGGCCGCGCGATTTTGGTGTTATTCATCCTAATCCTGGTGCTCGTTGCGGGCGCGGCGATGGCCTATAAGCTGAAATTGATCGGTCACGCCCAGACCTCCTCGGCGGGTGCGACAACCGCGCCCTCGACGTCAAACCCAGGCGGGCCCGCCTCATCGGGGTCATCGGCCTCGGGGTCATCGGCCTCGGCACCCTTGCCCATTGCTCAACCCGCCCCCGCGCCACCAGCCGCCAAGCCGCAGGCGCCGAACCAGGCGAATTCCGCACCGACCCCCAACCCGTCACCCATCCCGCTCACGCCCGCTGATCCGAATGATGCAAAAATCGCGGCCATGCAGGCGCAAATCGCTCAGCTTTCGGCGACTGTTTTGGCTGATCACGCGGCTCTGGTGCGCTTGCAGGCCAGTGCCGCCAGCCTGCCGAAAATTGCCGCCCGCGCGGGGACCATGGCGCAACTCGCCACCGCGACCATGGAACTGCAATCGGGCCAGCCGCTTGGCGTTATTCCCAATGCGCCCGAGGCGTTGGTGCGCTATGCCCATCGCGCACCGCCGACCGAGGCCGGTTTACGCGCGCAATTCGCTACCTTGGCGCCGCGCGCGGCCGCCCAAGCAGGCATGGCGAATAGCGGCAACACGGGCCTGTGGGCGCGGTTGCGCGCGCATGTGGTTGATTTAATTTCGCTGCGACGGGGCGACCAGGTGCTGATCGGCAGCCGTGCCGATGGCACTTTGGCGGCAATCCGGCGTGATTTGGCACTGGGCGATCTCCCCTCTGCGGTTGCGGCGGTCAAAACCCTGCCCGCACCGGCGCGGGCGGTGTTGCAATCCTGGCTGACCCAGGCTGATGATTTGTTGGCGGCCCGCGCGGCCTTGGCCCAGATGGCGGAGCCGTCTTGATGCTGCGCGCATTCCGCTTCGGCCTGATCGCCATTGTCGCCCTGGCGATTATTTGGGCCATCGCCAGCCTGCCGGGCGCGGTGCGGATTGATACCGGCGCCTATCATTTCGCGGCCAGCCTGCCGGTGGCGATTTTGCTGCTCTTGCTGCTCGATATCGTGATCATCGTGCTGATCGGTCTGATGCGGGCGGTGCTGCGCACCCCGCGTCGCATTGCCGAGCGGCGGGCGGCGTCGCGGCGTGATGCGGGGGAAGCCGCGTCGGTGCGAGCCTTGTCCGCCCTCGCCTCGGGCGATGTTGTCGCCGCGCGCGGTCACGCCAAAACCGCCCAGCGTCATGCGCCCAGCCCGCCGATCAGCCTCTATGTCGCAGGACAGGCCGCGCGTCAGGCGGGGGATCACGCGGTTGCCGATCAACATTTTACCGCTTTGTCCCAGCACCGCCATGGCGGATTTCTCGGCTGGCATGGTTTGGTCCAGCATCATGCGACCCAGGCCGATAGTGACTCGCAATCGCTCGCCGCGGCCCATGTGCGACTGGCTGCGCAGGCGCATCCGGGTTCGCCCTGGCTGCGCGAGGCGCGGGTGCGTTTGGCCGTTTCGCGCGCTGATTATGCCGAGGCGGCCCGGTTGACCAGCGATAAAGCCGAGCAAGGCGCGCTGGCGATCATGGCCGCGCGCACGGCAACCGACCCGACCCTCGCCATCGACTGGGCGCGCAGGGCGGTTCGCGCCACCCCGGCATCGCCGCCGGCCTATCTGGCATTGGCGGCGGCGCATCAGCGCGCTGGCTTTCCGGCACGCTGGCATCAGGCCCGTGCCCGCGCCGCCTTGCGGGCTGGCTGGCGCGCAGCGCCGCATCCAGATATCGCGGCGGCGTATTTAGCCATGATCGAAGCGCCGCTGGAGCGGGCCAGAGTTGCCCAAACGCTGGCGAGCCTCAATCCGAACCATCCAGAATCGGAAAAATTGCTGGCCCAAACCGCCCGGGCCGCGCGGCTTGATGGCGAGGCAACCCGTCATCAGATCGGCGCCGAGCAGGCCGGGTCGCGGTTCATTTGCGCCAAATGCCAGGCGGAAACCCCGGAATGGCGCCATGATTGTCCGCGCTGCGCCGCCATTGGCAGCCTGAGCTGGACCGGCTTGATGCCGATCACCGGACCGGCGCAACCATTAGCGTTGTCTGGCCCCTCCGCATCCAGCGTCGCTCGAGTTGATAATGCAGCACCGCCGCGAGACCTATCGATAACCCGACACTAAGCGGCACCCAGAGCAGGCTGAACCACAGAGTATGGGCGTGGGTGGCGACGCCGATCAGCCACGCGGTCACCCGTCCAACCGGCTCGTTCAGCACATAAAGCGGGTAGGAAATCGCCCCCAGCCATTGGGTCGTGCGATGGCTGAGCAAAGCAACCAACGGTCGGGTGAGGCGGTGCTCGGGCTGGCGTTGCACCCAAACCATCAACGCCCACGCCAGGGGCGGCAATGCTTTGGCGGCGTGCATCGGCGCCGTTGCGCCATGGCTGGCGGCGAGCATGATCGCGATGATCAGCGTGGTGATAAACAGGGGTGTCGCGCGCGCCGTTCGCCAAAACCGCGCCGCTGCAATGCCGAGGGCGAAATAACCGGCCTGGTTGGGCAAAAATGCGCGATGGAATTGCCAGTCGGCGGGTGCGGACACTGCGTACACGCGCCCGAGCATGGCGAGCCCCAAAAATATCCACACTAAGGGGATCAGCCGATCAGTCGCAGCGCCCAAACCCAGGGTCAGTAGCGCGATCAGCGCGTAAAACTGCCATTCGGTGGACAGGCTCCAGGCCGGGCCGAGCAGCGAAAATTGTACATCATTGAGGGTATGGAGCGGCAGTGCGCCTTGGATCAGCAGGAGATGCGCGAGCAGATGCGCGCCGAGCGAGGCCGGTAATCCCGCTGCCCAGATCTGATGCGCCGCGTCCCCCGGATGCAGCCACGGCATCACGGCGAACGGGCTCGGCAGAGCGAGGCTGATCATGGCCGCGATCAGCACGACATAATAAACCGGCAATAAGCGCCGGGCGCGGGCGATCAGGAACGCGCCGACCCGTCCCTCGAACCGGGCCAGGGATTGGACAATCACCAATCCTGACAGGGCGAAAAATAAATCGACCGCCGCCAGGCCATGGCCGAACAAGGCGGTCATGATCCGCCGCCCGGTCGGGGTGAGCGGCAGCATCGGCGCCATATGGCCGAGCATTACGTACACTGCCAGCACCCCGCGCAGCCCATCGAACAGATGGAGCCGTGGTGTTGATCCTGGATCAGGGGCTGATCGTGCGGCGAGCATGATCTGAGGGTGACACAACTGGAAGTTGCTTGCTAGAGTTAGAGGAGATGGGGTTGAATCGCGTCAGCGGCGATCGGGGCGATTTCAGCGCGGTGATTTGGGCGATAATGACGTTTGACAGGGCAGTGAAATGAATAATGGGTATGAAGTGAGCATCCCGACGCTGCGGTCTCGGCCGTTCGGGCCGCGCCAGGGCTGGATGGTGATGGCCGGGTTTTTTCTGATTCAAATTTTCGTGGGTGTGGTGGCGCTGTTCACCCGGGGCTTCATTTTTGGTCTGATGTTCGCCCTGAACCATCACCATGGCGCCCCGACCGATCCGGTCGCGATGCCGTTCGGGCTCGGTGCGGTTCCGGCGATACCGCCCCCCGACGCCAAATTTATTACCGCCCTCGGGATTGGTGCTTATTTGATCGCCGCGATCTGGTGCGCGAAATATATTACCGATCGGGTGGGAACGCGGCTGTATGACGCCTCGATCACCGGCATCGCCTGGTGCCGGGCCGAGGCGCGGTTTTATGCGGTCGCGGTGGTGCTCGCGCTGGTGATCGTTGCTCTTGCCGGTGGGCTGACCTTGCTGTTTCCCTTTGCCCGGTATGGCGATGGGCATTTGGGCGCCTTGCGGCAAATGCTGACCCCCGGCTGGCCGCGCATTGCCTCGCTGATCCTGTTCGTGTTGATCGCACCGGTCGCCGAGGAGTTTATTTTTCGCGGTGGTGCCTTCGCTGCGATGGCCACCCGCCACGGCGTTTGGCTGAGCGGGGCGATTGTCACGCTGTGTTTCGTCGCGCTGCACGCGCCGGAAAAAATTCATTACCCGCCCGGCTTCATCGATATTTCGCTGCTGGCGATCGCAGCGCTGTGGCTGCGCCTGCGCAGCGGATCGATAAAGCCAGCAATTTTGCTGCATATGTTGTATAATGGCGGGGTGATCGGCGCCGCCGCGCTGATTGGCGCGTGGCATGGTTAGAGCGCGATATGTTCAGATTGACGCAGTCGCGCCAATCTGACGCGCTCTAGCTTTGTTTGCGAGACTGATTCACGCTTGTCATTGCCGCGCATTATGCGCGTCAATTCCAAACGATCAGGCTTGTCTTATGAATATTCCGCCGATTGAGCGATAATGGTTCACCGTCAGCGGGGGACCACCCGCTGACGGTGAAGGGGTCGGATCGGGATCAGGCTGGCCATGCTGGGCCGGGT
>JAJZEG010000343.1 GCA_021828605.1 Pseudomonadota bacterium
CCACCGCTTCGAGCCCTCCGGCGCCCTGCACGGCATCATGCGCGTCCGCGCCTTCACCCAGGACGACGCCCATATTTTCTGCACCGAAGACCAGATCGCGTCCGAAACCGTCGCCTTCGTCACCATGCTGCGCGAAACCTACCGCGATTTCGGCTTCACCGATGTCGCGGTCAAATTCGCCGACCGGCCAACCCCGCGCGCGGGCACCGATGATGTGTGGGACCGCGCCGAAGCCGCCCTCAAAGCCGCCTGCACCGAGGCCAACGTCACCTACACGCTCAATCCCGGCGAAGGCGCCTTTTACGGCCCGAAACTCGAATTCGTACTCCGCGACGCGATTGGCCGCGACTGGCAATGCGGCACCCTGCAAGTCGATTTCGTGCTCCCCGAAAGCCTCGATGCCAGCTACATCACCGCCGAAAGCAGCCGGGCCCGCCCGGTCATGCTCCACCGCGCCATCGTTGGCTCGTTCGAACGCTTCATCGGCATCCTGATCGAACATCACGCAGGCCGCTTCCCCCTCTGGCTCGCCCCCACCCAGGTCGCCATCGCCAGCATCGTGACCGACGCGAATGACTACGCCACCCACGTCGCCACCACCCTCAAAGCAGCGGGCCTGTCGGTAATCACCGACCTCCGCAACGAAAAAATCAACGCCAAAATCCGCGACCTCAGCCTCGCTTTGATCCCCAACATCCTCGTCGTAGGCCGCCGCGAAGCCGACCAATCCACCGTTTCTCTCCGCCGCCTCGGCTCCGACGACTCTCGCTCCTTTTCGCTCCCTGATTTGCTCACGCTCCTGAAATCCGAGGCCACCCCGCCTGATTTGCGGGAGTAAGATCGGGTGGACGGTATTGAGCACGAATTGTGTGGTCTTTGACAAGATCAAGCATTTGATCGGTTAGTAAGGGTAGGTTATAGCGCAAGGAGACAGAGCGAGACCTAAATTGATGGGCAAAGATTTTAAAGAAATGCATCAATATTTCGAGGCTTTTAACAGGAGGTTTTGTGAGTTCAACAATATCTGATCAGATGATTTTAGCCGAATATAACAGATATACGGCAATGATTGCTAAAAATATGGAATTGATAAACAATTCAGAGAATTTTTTTCTGGCGGCAGCTGCCGCGACAATGGCATATTTATTTTCAATTCTTTTAAGAACATCAGCTAATTATCCGTGCGATATCGTAAAAATAAGCATGTATGTAAAAGCGTTTAATTTCTTGCCATTATGGGTATTAGTAGCTGGCATAATCAGACTCATGATTTTACACAATACAAATAAAAAATATAAAAATAAAATAAATAAAATGAAAACAGAGTATTTTAACTACACAGATGAAAATGGTCACAGTTACGATGATGAAGAAATTCATGCTTATTATAGACTTATGTATTATTGTTTTATAATTGTAGCTTTTTGTGTTCCAATTTTGTTGTTGGACTTCAGTATGAATAAATCTCATTTCCTGCCAAAGTGGGTGATAATTATAGCATTACTAGGTCTTGTTGCTTGCTTTGCTGCAATGGCATTTGATAAATTCAAATCTTGGAGCTTGGGCGGAGGCATCACGGTCAACGTGGTTATTAACTTCCGGCGCGTCGACCTGCCCACGCTACCCCTTAGCCCACCCAACTCAGATGCCACCCCATGATCACCCTCCCCGCCACCGATGAATTGCTCGCCATCGCGCGCCGGATCATCTGGTTCGAACCGCCCGAACAGGCGCTCAGCGACCCAATCCGCTTCCTCGCTTACGCCATGGCCCGCGCGACCGCCGAGGACATGGTCATCATCCGTCGCTACGTCTCCAACCTGGATTTCATTGCCGCGCTCGATGCCGCCCCACCCGGCATCATCGACCCGCGCTCCTGGTCCTATTGGAACCTGGTCATCGCCAACCGCTACCCCGCCCCACCCATGCCAACCCGCCGCTTCGACTAAGCTCAGCCGTCAAAACGCGGCTCCAAACGCCACGGAGCCAACCAATCCAAATCTCTCCCCCGCGCCGATCTATTGGGCGCGCTGCTTGTATTAATATCCAGTGGATTTATTTTTGATCCAAACCTACAATCGAATGGGCACGCCGCGACACGGTGTAATTCACCCGGCCGTAGCACGCTTGTTAGAGCGGAGCGCCATGTGAGGTTCCGGGGTGGCCTCACCGGCGTGCCCCACCGAATCGTCAACAGCCCCGCCCTAACCGAAATCACCATGCCGCCCGCCTTATTTCTTTGCCTCGAGCCGAAATATAAATTATCAACGCCTCATCCGCCGTCTTCCATAGCAACGCCCAGAAAATCGCGGGCCTTTGAAATTATTCTTTAATATCACCCGATCAGGACCAAAATGAAATTTATCCGCTTTACCCTCGCCGCGCTCACCCTCTTATTCCTCGCCCAATGCTCGGTCTCGATGGGCCCATCGATCAGCAAACTCGATTACGCCCCCGGAAATACATCCTCCGGCTGGATCAAAACCAAAATCATCAAAGGCAACGTCTTTATCCCGGTTACGGTGAATGGTCATCGGGTGCTGGCCATGCTGGATTCCGGCACCCAACGCACCACCATCCCGGCAAACCTCGCCAAATCCTTCGGCGTTCATACTAACGGCCATCTCACGGTCCAGTCCTATGGCGGAAACGTCAGGAGCAGCTTCGGGACGAAAATCGACGTTAAAATTGGCGCGATGAATTACGAATTATTCCGACCCGCCGTTGAACCCATGGTCGTCCAAATTAGGCAGGAATTTCCTTTCAAGTTCATCATCCTGGGCGAGGATGTTTTCTTAAAAGACGTTATTGAGTTTGATTTCTCGAAGCAACAACTCCGTTTCGCACCACCCGCCCCAACAGGCGTCAAGAAATCACCCGCCGATAGTCTATCAAGTCTGATCATGATCAACAAAACCCTGACGATTCCCGGGTCAATAACGGGAGGCCCCACGGGTTATTTTGAAATCGACACCGGTGACGCAAATATTTGCGCACTATATAAAAATAATTCAAAAATAAAAAAATGGCTCAAAATCCATCCGAATCTCACCGAACGCCCGTTCAAGACGGTAACAGTTATAGGCGGCGGCGGCGCCTATCAGACCACTCTGATCAGAATCAAGCAGATGAAAATGCTCGGTGCTAACTTTAACAAATTTCCATGCTCGGTTACCAACGCCCCCACCAACGACCCAAGAGTAATCGGCTCAATCGGCCTGTCTCTCATGCGAATTTTCAATGCCACTTTTGATTATCCAGCCCGCAAAATATATTTCAAACCCGAACTGAAATCAGGAAGCCAGATGCCCGATTGATCGTGAGCCAAGCGCCCAGTCAACCACCCGCTACTTCGACTAAACGCATACTGCGCCCCAGGACCGACCATGAAATTTCTCCCCCTCGCGCTCGCCTCGCTCACCCTCTTATCCCTCACCCATTGCGGCATCTCGATGGGGCCATCGATCAGCAAAGTCAGTTTTGCGCATGGCCAAACATCATCAGGCTGGGTTCCCACCCAGATCATCTATGGCGACCTCTACATCCCGATCACCGTGAATGGCCATTCCATGTGGGGCCTGCTGGATTCCGGCACGCAACGCACGATCATTCCGCTCGACCTTGCCAAATCACTCGGCGTTCACAGTTTCAATAATGCCACGGTAAACGCCTATGGCGGCAAGCTCCGGGGTGGCTTCGGCAGTAAAATCACGGTGCAAATCGGCGCGATGACGTATGTCTTATTCCACCCGGGGGTTGTTCCGTTCGGCCCCATCGCTCAGAAATTCATTCCGAAGAACGCCATTATTCTAGGCGAAGATATTTTTCTGAAAAATGCCGTTGAAATCAAATCTTTCGGACAAAAGGCCCGATTTTCCCGACCCGACTCGCTGTCGGCGAGCATGACAAAGACAGATAACGTTGCAAAAATCACCATGATCCATGGCATGCTGACCATTCCAGCGGCGATAACCGGAGGGCCGAGCGCCCAACTCCACCTGGACACCGGCGATAACGGCGTTTGCACATTATCTGCGAATAATACCCTGATAAAACATTGGATCGCCGCAAAGCCGACCCGATCAAAAAAACAACCAACGGGCATCGAGACCATCGGCTTGGCGGGCTTGTATCAATCCAGATCGGTCACCCTAAGTCACCTCAAACTTGCCAATCTCACCTTCAATAATCTGCCCTGTGAGCTTTCCAATTCTGTGGTCAATAATTCGCCAGTCATCGGCTCAATCGGCTTTTCCCTCATGCAGAACTTCAATGTCACTTTCGATTACCCAGCGCACAAAATATATTTCAAACCCGAACTGAAATCAGGAAGCCCAATTCCCGGTCGATCATAAGCCAAGCGCCGCGCCGCGCCACCCTCACCCGCCCATCGGCGGCAATCCCCCAATCCCGGTGCTGCCAAACCCGCCAGCATCGCGCGCAGTCATCTCCAAACTCTCGCTCTCGCGCCATACCGCGCGATAAACCGGCGCTAACACTGCCTGCGCAATCCGCATCCCCCGCGTGACCACAAATCGCTCCGTCCCTGCATTGAGCAGCAAAATCTGCACCTCACCGCGATAATCCGCATCAATCGTGCCCGGACTATTCACCACCATAATGCCCGATTTCAACGCAAGTCCCGAGCGCGGCCGGATTTGCAATTCATAATCCGCCGGCAACGCAATCGCGAAGCCGGTCGGGATCAAGGCCCGCGCACCCGGCTCTAACGACACGTCAGTCGATACCGCCGCACACACATCCATCCCCGCCGCTCCGGCGGTGGCATAAGCGGGCAGGGGCATATCAAAGCCATGCGGCAGGCGCTTGATCGCAACCGGGATCATGTCAGCGCCTGCGCAATCCGGCCCGCGAGCCTGCGCGCCACCTCCATTTTCGATGCGCGCTGCCATTGCTCCACACCCGTCTCGCTCACCAGCATAATCTCATTCTCCGCCCCACCCATAATCCCGGTCTCCGCCCGCACATCATTTGCAACCATCCAGTCACAGCCTTTACGCACCCGTTTTTCCGCGACCCGCTCCGCCACCAGATCGGTCTCGGCGGCAAAGCCAATCACCAGGCGCGGACGCCCCTCGGCGCGCTGCGCAATCTCGCGCAAAATATCCGGATTTTCCTGCAACTGAAATTGCGGCAGCCCCGCCGCTTTTTTCAGCTTTCCCGCCTGCGCCACCACCTGCCAATCCGCCACCGCCGCACAAAATACCGCAACCATCGCGGGCATCGCCGCTTGCACCGCCTCTAACATGTCGCACGCCGTCTCCACATGCACCACCCGCACCCCCGGTGGATCGGCGAGAGCAACCGGCCCGGAAATCAACGTCACCGACGCGCCCAAATCAGCCAGCGCGCGCGCAATCGCATGACCCTGCTGCCCCGAACTCCGATTAGCCAAATAGCGCACCGGATCAATCGGCTCATGGGTCGGCCCGCTGGTCACCAAAGCATGAACCCCAGCAAGCGCCTTGCTCGGTTCAAAAAACGCCCCAATCGCCGCCATAATCACCGATGGTTCCGCGAGCCGCCCCGGCCCAAACTCACCGCACGCCATCGCCCCGTCATCCGGCCCCACCATCCGCACCCCGCGCGCCTGCAAGGTCGCGATATTCGCCATCGTCGCCGCATGCTGCCACATGCGC
>JAJZEG010000072.1 GCA_021828605.1 Pseudomonadota bacterium
CTGACCGCGATATCGACCATATCCTCAACGCTCTCCGCCGAGGCGCTGGAGGTTCCGCGCAGCAAGACCGAATGGCGAAATACCGGCATGCCATCGTCATGATCCATGCCGAAATGGCCAATCCATAATTTCTCGTTGGCGCGGGCCAGCAATTCGAACAACGCATGACGCCGCCGCTCGGGCGCCTTCAAATCGAAGGTGCAGGAAAAATGCATCACCGCAATTTCGTGGGACCAGGAAAAATACAGCCCATAATCGCACCAGCGGCCCGGCGCCTCGGCGGCGATTTCGCAATCGCTGCGCCGATCAAACGCCCATTCATTGCCAGCAATCACCTGCTCGACAATATCCAGTGGATTGGCGGTGCGATCAGTTTGCTCGGAGGCGAGGGCGGCCATCGCGGATCTCCTCTTCTGTCGTGCTGCCTGATTGGGGCGGCGAATCGGAGTCTAGCGGTAAATCCCGCGCCGCCGCAACGCCAGACCGACAAAATCGAAATTACGAAGCAGCGACCGTCTTGCGCGCTAACGCCCGATTGACCCGGCGCTTCAAGGATTGCGCCTCATCGGTCAGCTTGCGGCTCGGCGTGGTCAGCAAAAACGCATCCAGCCCGCCTTTATGCTCAATGGTCGACAGGCCGCGCGGGGTCACCCGCAACCGGACTGAAACGCCCAACGCCTCGGACTGCAAGGATGATTCCTGCAAATTGGGCAAAAACCGCCGACGCGTTTTATTATTCGCGTGGCTCACATTATTGCCGGAAAGAACGCCCTTGCCGGTGATTTCGCAGCGCCGTGTCATAGCAAAACCCTTGAATAGACCGGTCCAGCATAGCGCCAGACAACAAAAAAGAGCGCCGCACCAAAGCGGGCTCGCCTCACATCCTCATGGCGAAAAATTCCGCGCCGGTCAAGCGGGCGGCCCGCTCACGGCTCCGAGTCTGATCGTTTGGAATTGACGCGCATAATGCGCGGCAATGCCAAGCGTGAAGCAGCCTCGCACCATAAAGCTAGAGCGCGTCAGATTGGCGCGACTGCGTCAAGCTGAACATATCGCACTCTAGTGTCCCTCATCGCCGCGACAAAATAGCCGATAGAGCAGGGCGATCACTTCCGTCGCGGCCTCGGTGCCGATTGAATAATAAATGGTGCGCGAATCCCGCCTGGTTTGCACCAGCCCATCCTGACGCAGCCGGGCCAGCTGCTGGGACAAATGCGCCTGCCTGATCCCTAATTCGCGCTCCAACGTGCCGACCGAATGCTCGCCGCGCGCCAAATAACATAAAATCATCAAACGATGCGGATTAGCCATCCCGCGCAAAAACTCCACCGCCTCGGTGACGCTCCGCTTCATCGTGTCAAGTTCGATGGTGGATGCGGCCAGCGCGCTTGTTGTCTTTGGTGCTCCGGGCGCCTGTTTCGCCCCAGGCGGCGGTCGCTGCCGTGTGGCTGTCGATGGTTCGGCATCGTCACCGGTGACCTCGACCAGATTATGGCGATGCCGATCCGGTTCAGGCCCTTGATTTGCCATTGCTCGCCTCATTCCTGTTGCTCGGCCAACCTTCGTCGGCTTCAATATCACGACTATTCAGTACGATGGGCGATTAATTTTTGATGTCTGAAACGCTGCGGTGCGCTGGTGTGGCGGATCAAAGCAAGCCTCACAATTCCTTGGTGAAGGCCACCTCCTGCTTGGAGGCAAAAGGATCGCGCGGATTCTGCCCCTGCACCACATCCTCCAGCCGTTGCTGCACCGCCCCCATAATGCGCTGATGGGTCAGGCAATAAAACTGGTTGGCCTCAATCGCGGCGAAAGTCGCAGCGGCGACTTCAGGCGCCGTAATCCGGCCCGATGTCACCGCTTTGCGGCTTTGCGCCTCGGCGGCGACCTGGCTCGGGGTGGGTGGGGCGGTGTTGCGCAGCGCATCCGGGCGGTTGCGCCCGGCATCCTTGATCCCGGTATCAACAAACGCCGGACACAGCACGGTCACGCCGAGTTTCGATCCGGCGATGCGCAAATCCTGGAACAAGGTTTCCGACAAGGTCACCACGCCGTGCTTTGATACGTTATACACACCCATGGTTTGCGCCGAGAGCAGCCCGGCCACCGAGGCGGTGTTGATAATATGGCCTTCATCGCCGCCCGCGATCATCCGTGGCACGAAACAGCGCACCCCATGGATCACGCCCCAGAGATTAACCCCTAAAACCCATTCCCAATCGGCCACCGAGTTTTCCCAAATCAACCCGCCCGAGCCGACGCCGGCATTGTTGAACACCAAATGCGCCGCGCCGAACCGCGCGAACACCGCATCGGCGAAATGCTCCATCGCCGCGCCGTCGCTCACATCGAGCTGCTGGGCCAGGATATCAGCCCCCTGCGCACGCAATTCATCACTCACGCGCGCCAAAGCTTGTGCTTCGATATCGGCGAGGGCGAGTTTCATCCCGCGCGCCGCCGCAATCCGGGCGAATTCCCGGCCAAAGCCGCTGCCCGCGCCAGTGATCACCGCAACCCGGTTTTGAAAATTCTTCATGGTACGATCACAATCTTTCCGGTCACTTCCCGTGCTGCCATCGCTTGCAGCGCCTGTGTGGTTTCCGCCAAAGCGAACTGCCGCGAAATCAGCGGATTGATTTTTTTTGCCAGCAGCATGGCGAATAAATCCTGCATCATCTCCGCCTGATGTTGGGGTTCGCGGCGGGCGAATTCACCCCAAAACACCCCGACCAATGACGCCCCTTTGAGCAAAGGCAAATTCAGCGGCAGAGCCGGGATTTCGCCATCGGCAAACCCCACCACCAAATACCGCCCCCGCCACGCGATGGAGCGAAAAGCGGGTTCGGCGAATTTGCCGCCGACCGGATCATAAATAATATCCGGCCCCTTGCCCTCAGTATGCGCCTTGATCGCGCCGCGCAAATCCTCGCGGGCGTAATTAATCACCGCATCCGCCCCGCGCTCGCGGCAAATCGCCAATTTCGCCTCCGACGAGGCTGCCGCAATCACCCGCGCGCCTTTCGCCTTGGCGATTTCCACCGCTGCCAGCCCGACGCCACCCGCAGCACCCAGCACCAAAATCGTGTCGCCTTGTTTGATCGCGCCCCGATCCACCACCGCATGATGCGAGGTGCCGAACGCCAACATAAATCCCGCCGCCACCTCGAAACTGACGCCGTCCGGGATTTTCATACAGAGCCGGGAATCGAGCGCGATTTTCTCGGCAAAACCACCAGTCGAACACAAGGCCAGCACCCGGTCGCCGGGGGCGAGTGCGGTGACGCCCTCGCCCACCTGTTCCACCTCACCGGCAATTTCCGCCCCCGGCGTGAACGGCAAGGGCGGCTGCACCTGGTATTTTTTCTGGATAATCAGCACATCGGGAAAATTGACCCCGGCGGCGCGGATGCGAATGACCACCTCGCCGGGCTTGGCCTCCGGGTCCGGCAGGTCGCGCAATAGCAGCGTCTCCGGCCCGCCCCAGGCCTCGCAGCGGATCGCGCGCATCAGAGCGGCAATCCGGGTGCGGTCAAGCCATCGGCAATCATCACCCCTGGAAAGCCGCCGGTGCGCGCTGGATCGGTATTGCGATGGCGTTTTTGCTCCATCCGCGCCAACTGATCGCGATGCACCTCATCGGGTCCATCGGCGAGGCGCAGGGTGCGCTGATGGGCGTAGGAGCTGGACAGCCAGGTATCGGCGACGCCGCCGCCGCCAAACGCCTGGATCGCCCAATCAACCACTTTGCAGGCGACATTGGGGGCGACGACCTTGATCATCGCGATCTCGCTGCGCGCCTCTTTATTGCCGACCGTATCCATCATTTGCGCAGCTTTGAGGGTCAGCAAGCGGGCCTGATCGATCATGATCCGGGATTCGGCGATCCGCTCGCGCCACAGGCTTTGTTCGGAAACCGGCTTGCCAAACGCGGTGCGCGATTCCAGCCGCCGGATCATCCGCTCCAACGCCCGTTCGGCCACCCCGATTGAGCGCATGCAGTGATGGATCCGTCCTGGTCCAAGCCGCCCTTGGGCAATCTCAAAGCCGCGCCCTTCGCCGAGCAGAATATGATTGGCGGGCACCCGCACATTCTCGAAAATCATCTCGGCATGACCGTGCGGCGCGTCATCATCGCCAAACACCGGCAAAGCCCGCTTCATTGTCACGCCCGGATGTGGAAACGGCACCAAAATCATCGATTGCTGCTTATGCCGGTCGGGATTGGTTGGGTCTGATTTACCCATCACGATCAATACCCGGCAGCGCGGATCCGGCGCACCCGAGGCCCACCATTTATGCCCGTTAATCACATACTCATCGCCATCGCGGACAATTTTCGTCTCGATATTGGTCGCATCCGAGGAGGCGACATTCGGCTCGGTCATGGTAAAGGCCGAGCGGATTTCCCCCGCCAGCAAGGGCTTCAACCAACGCTCTTTATGTTCCTCGGCGGCATAGCGGGTCAGCACTTCCATATTGCCGGTATCGGGGGCCGAGCAGTTGAACATTTCCGGCGCAAACGGGCTGCGGCCCATGATTTCAGCGAGCGGCGCGTATTCCACATTGGTCAGGCCGGCGCCATGCTCCGATTGCGGCAAAAACAGGTTCCACAGCCCCGCCGCCTTGGCGTGCTGTTTGATTTCCCCGAGCTTGGCCAGCGGCTGCCAACGGTCGGCCTGCTGATGGGCGGCCTGAAATAAGGCCTGTTCGTTCGGATAAACATGCTCGGCCATAAAATCTGCCACCCGCGCCCGCAGGGCCTCGGTTTTGGCGGAATAACGAAACTCCATTCTTGTCTCTCCCCAAATCAAGCATGTTGTGTCAGCGCCGCACAAATCAAACCGACGCAATCGTAGCGCCTCGATTGCCGCCTTCAAGTTGCATGACTGTGCGACGTGGATCGCGCCGACGCAAGAGGCGCGCTCGCCCCGCAACGACCCCGCGCGCGGCGCTGCTTGACACGCTGTCGGTGATCTCGAATGGTCGCGCATAGGCAGGAGACCAGATATGGATATGTCACACCGGGCGATTCTCGTAGAGGTGCTGCCCCAGCATCAGCTCGATGCGCCGCGCCTCATCGATTATCTGACGACGCATTGTCCGGGATTCACCGGACCTGCCCGGCTGCGCCAGTTCCAGGGCGGGCAATCCAACCCGACCTTCTTGATCGAAACCGCGAGCCAAAATTTTGTGCTCCGCAAAAAGCCGCCCGGTCAGTTGCTGCCCTCCGCCCATCAGATCGACCGTGAATATCAAATCCAGTCGGCATTGGCCGGCACCGCAGTCCCGGTCGCGCCGATGCTGCATTTCTGCGCTGATCCGAGCATTATCGGCACTGAATTTTATGTCATGGCGCATGTCGAGGGCCGGGTGTTTCATGATGTGATGATGCCGGGCCTGACCCCGGCGGAGCGCGGTGGCATCCAGCGCAATTTGATCGAAACCATCGCTGCCTTGCACAGCATCGATTATGCCGCGCGCGGCCTCGCCCAATATGGTCGGCCCGATCACTATGTCGCAAGGCAAATCGCGCGGTGGGGCAAGCAATATCAGGCCTCGCAAACCGAAACCCTGCCCGCGATGGATGCCCTCACCGATTGGCTGACCAATCATATCCCCGCACAGGATGAGAGTGCGATTGTGCATGGCGATTTCCGCCTGGGCAATATGATGGTGGCGCCTGACGGGCCGCAAATTCTGGCGGTGCTCGATTGGGAACTCTCCACCCTTGGCCACCCGCTGGCGGATTTGGCCTATTGCTGCATGTCCTATCATTTGCCGCCCGGATCGGGTCCGGCGATGGCGGGCTATCAAGGCATCGACGTCGCCGCGTTGGGGCTGATGACGGAGGATGAGGCGCTTGATCTCTATTGCGCGCGCACCGGACGCGACGCGATTCCCGACTGGAAATTTTTCATGGGCTTCTCGCTGTTCCGCTCGGCGGCCATCGTCGAGGGTGTCTATGCCCGCGCGCTGGCGGGGAATGCCGCCGATCAGCGGGCGAGCAGTATGCATGCGGTTTGCGTGCAGGTGGCCCAAACCGGCTGGGATCTGGTGCGCGGCGCGTGACCCCGTCGATCCTGACGCTCGCTTGCGCCAACCGGCCCGGCATTGTGGGTGCGGTCGGCACCTTCCTTTATGGTCACGGGCTTGATATTCGCGCCGCTCAGCAATTTGACGACTCCGATAACGGTCGGTTTTTCATGCGCGTGGTATTCGTGCCGATGACCCCGAGTGACCATGCCGACCTGCATCAGGATTTTGCGGCACTCGCGCGCGATTTCGGCATGGATTGGGCGATCACGCCGGTCAGCCACAGGCCGCGCAGCATGCTGCTGGTGTCGCGCTTTGATCATTGTCTGGTGGATTTAATGTATCGCCAACGCATTGGCGAACTGCCGATGGAGATTGCCGGGGTGATCGCCAATCATCCACGGGAAACCTATACCCATGTCGATTTCGATGGAATTCCGTTCCATTATTTACCCACCAGCCGCGACACCAAGGCTGAACAGGAAGCCGACATTATCCGGCTGCTGGAGGCCACCGGCACCGAACTGGTGATCCTTGCGCGCTATATGCAGGTTTTGTCGGATCGGCTGGCCGAACGGCTGGCGGGTCAGTGCATTAATATCCATCATTCGTTCCTGCCCGGTTTCAAAGGGGCGAAACCCTATCATCAAGCCCATGCGCGCGGCGTCAAATTAATCGGCGCCACCGCCCATTATGTGACCGGCGCGCTCGATGAAGGCCCGATCATCGAGCAGGATGTCGAGCGCATCACCCATGCCGACACCCCGGATAGTCTGGTGCGCAAAGGCCGCGATATCGAGCGCCGGGTGCTGGCCAGCGCGGTCTTATGCCATCTGGAACGGCGGGTATTCATCAGCGGCAGCAAAACCGTGGTGTTCAAGGACTGATAAGGCGCGCGTTACAGTTGGAGATGATCCGACATCCAATGATTACCCGCACGGCGCTAGATTTCCCTCCGATAAGGAGATCACCCATGGCCGCTCACCCTCGCACCCGTCATTGGCACCGGAATGGCGCAACGCTCTTGATCCTCAGCCTCGGGCTGGCTCTGTCGGGCTGCGTGGTGGTGCCGGTGCATCCTGGATTTTGCTATTTTCACCCGTATCGCTGTCGGTGATGCGCCCCGCTTCGCGCGGTGTTTGCTGACCTGACCCTTGCGATTTGCAAACCAGCCACCGGATAATTCGGGGCGGTTTCGGGGTGCGGATAAAATTTCTTGTTTGACTTGGCGCTTGCGGTTCGCACATTAGGGTGGGTGCGAAAGAAAGTGACCGAAATGATCCCTGCTTTGATGCCGAATTACAATCGACTGGATATCGCGTTCGACCATGGCGATGGGGCGTGGCTGATCACCAGCGATGGCCGACGATTCCTCGATTTCGGCGCGGGCATCGCCACCTCGTCCCTCGGCCACGGCCATCCTGGCCTGACCAAGGCCATTGCCGAGCAGGCGGCGCGGGTGATCCATGTCTCTAATTTATACCGGGTGCCGCAAGCCGAGCAGCTCGCCGCCCGGCTGGTCGCGGCCAGTTTCGCCGATAGCGTGTTTTTTTGTAACTCCGGTGCCGAGGCCAATGAGGCGCTGGTCAAAGCCTTTCGCAAAACCATGGACGATGCGGGCCAGCCTGAACGCTATCGCATCATTTGCGCCGAGGGCGCGTTCCATGGCCGCACCCTGGCGATGATCAGCGCCACCGGCAATAAAAAATATCTGGCCGGGTTCGGCCCGGCGGTCGATGGGTTCGATCATGTGCCGTTCAATAATTTGAACGCGCTGCGCGACGCGATTACCCCGGAAACCGCCGGGATTCTGGTCGAGCCGATCCAGGGCGAAGGCGGCATCCGCCCGGCCTCAGTTGATTATTTGCGCGGACTGCGCGCCGCCGCCGATGAGTTTTCGCTCCTGCTCGGGTTCGATGAGGTGCAAAGCGGCATGGGGCGCACGGGCAAGTTATTTGCCCATGAATGGGCCGGGATCACCCCGGATGCGATCAGCACCGCCAAAGGCATTGGCGGCGGTTTCCCGCTTGGTGCGTTGCTTGCGAATGAGCGCGTGGCCAAAGCCTTGGTCCCGGGCGCCCATGGCACCACCTATGGCGGCAATCCTTTGGCCTGTGCGGCGGGGAATGCGGTGTTGGATGTGGTGCTGGCGCCGGGGTTTCTCGATCAAATCAGCCGGATCGGCGCTCGCCTGCGCGCGCAGCTTGATCGGCTGGTGGCGGCGGAACCCTCGGTATTTTCCGGAGTGCGCGGCCAAGGGCTGATGCTGGGATTGGTGTGCGCGGTGCCGAACACCGAGTTGCAACAAGCCTGCCTTGCCGAGGGCCTATTGGTGGTGGCGGCGGGGGATAATGTGCTGCGCCTGGTGCCGCCTTTAATCATCGGCGAGGCCGAATGCGATGAGGCGTATGCGCGCCTGCAAGGGGCGGCCAAACGCTGCCGACCCAGCCTGGTGCAGGCTGCGGCGAAATGAGCGCCGCCATAGAGCCCGGCATGAATGCCAATCCGTTGCGCCATTTCCTCGATCTGTCGATGATCGAAACCCCGATATTGCGCCGCATTCTTGATCATGCGGTGCGGTTCAAACGCGCCGGGCGTGGCGCATCCCGGCCCTTGGCCGGTTTTGCCTTGGCGTTGATTTTCGAAAAACCCTCAACCCGCACCCGGGTCAGTTTTGAGATGGCGATGCGCGGCCTCGGCGGCGATGTGGTCATGCTCTCGTCCAACGAGATGCAAATTGGCCGGGGTGAAACCGTGGCCGATACCGCGCGGGTGCTGTCGCGCTATGTCGATGCGATCATGCTGCGCACTGATCGCGAGTCGAAACTCCGCGAATTGGCCGCCTTCGCCACGGTGCCGGTGATTAACGGCCTGACCGAGCGCTCGCATCCCTGCCAGGTGATGGCCGATATCATGACCTTCGAGGAACATCGCGGCCCGATCGCCGGGCAGGTGATCGCCTGGGTCGGCGATGGCAATAATATGGCGAAAAGCTGGATCGAGGCGGCGGCGCGGTTCGGCTTTTCGCTCCGCCTCGGCTGTCCGGCAACCCTGCGCCCGGATGCCGAAGCCATTGCCTGGGCGCGCAATCTCGGCGCCGATATCCTGCTCACCGAGGATCCAAGCGTGGCCGTGCAGGGTGCGCGCTGCGTGGTCACCGATACGTGGGTGAGCATGGGCGATACCGATATCGCTGCGCGTCACGCCATGCTCGCACCGTATCAGGTCAATGAGCGGTTGATGCGCCAAGCCGCAGCCGACGCCTTATTCATGCACTGCCTGCCCGCTCATCGCGATGAGGAGGTCGCTGCCAGCGTGATTGATGGACCGCAATCGGTGGTGTTCGATGAGGCAGAAAACCGCCTATTCGCGCAACAGGGGATTTTGCACTGGTCGCTCTGCGGCTGAGCGAGCGGCGATTAGCTCCAAACGGTGAAGGCGCCGATGATCAACACCACCACGATGACCCCGATCACCGTGATCAGCAAGAACCGGGTGAACCGATTCCAGCCGCTTTGGCTCACCTGATTCAAATCAGTATCCGCCGACTTTGCGGGATCACGGGTTTCACTATTTGCCATCACACTCGCCTGCGACATGGTTCGAGACTTCCCTTGGAGCCGGGTAGGTTAAGCAAATGCCAACCGACCCCTTTCATAACGCTACACAACATCGTGACACAAAGTGGATACGGGGGATTAGCCGGAAATGCAAGGGTTTACCAGTGCGCTATCCGGGTCAGCCGTCCGAGCGGTGCCGGTGATCAACGCGGCCAGAGCCGCCGGATAAAGACAGTGCTCCTGCCTCAGCACCCGCGCCGCCAGCGTCGCTTCATCGTCCTCAGCGCGCACCGGCACCGCCGCTTGGGCCAAAATCGGTCCCTCATCCATCCCCGCAGTTACCAAATGCACGGTGCATCCATGCAATTTGACCCCCGCCGCCAAAGCGCGCTGGTGGGTGTCCAGGCCGGGAAAGGCCGGCAGCAAGGAGGGGTGAATATTCATCATCCGCCCGGCCCAGTTTTGCACCAAAAACGGCGTCAGCAGCCGCATATATCCGGCTAAACATACATAGGCGCAGCCCACCGCCCGGAGCGCCGCATCCACCGCCTGCTCATGCGCCGCACGATCAGCGCCAAAAGGCCGACTGGCAATCACCTGCGTTACAATGCCGTGCCGTGCGGCATAATCCAGCCCCGCCGCATCGGCCCGATTGGCAATCACCAAAGCGATTTCTGCCGGATAATCAGGCCGGGCCGCCGCATCGATCAAGGCCGCCATGTTCGAGCCCCGCCCGGAAATCAGAATCCCAACCCGCTGCTTCATCCAAACAAGTTCGCGGCATGAGGAATTTGTACCGTTGCCGGGCCGGGCGCCGCCGCCAAATGGCCCAGCTGCATCGCTGGTGTGCCCATGTCGGCCAGCAGGCTTTGCGTCGCCGCCACATCACCCGGTCGCACCACCAGCACCATGCCGATGCCGCAATTAAACACCCGCAACATCTCCTCGGGCGCGACCCGCCCGGCGCGCGCCAACCACGCAAATACCGGCGGCATGGTCCAAGCCTGATCAAGGATCGCGGCACAGCCATCGGGCAGCACCCGGGGCACATTACCCGGCAATCCGCCGCCGGTGATATGCGCGGCGGCACGCAATAATCCAGCCCGCGCCAGAGCGAGAAGGGGTCGCACATAAAGCGCTGTCGGCTGCATCAAAGCCTGGCCGAGGGTTTGCCCAGAGGCGAGGGGCGCGAAGGGTGCAGCGTCGGCCCAGCCCAGCTTGGCGTGTTCGACAATCCGGCGCACCATCGAAAATCCGTTCGAATGCACCCCGGTGCTCGGCAGGCCGAGCAGAATATCGCCCGGCGCCACGCCAGCGGGTAACAACCCGTCGCGCGGCGCGGCGCCCACCGCAAAGCCGGCCAAATCATAATCACCGTCGTGATACATGCCCGGCATTTCAGCGGTCTCACCGCCAATCAGCGCGCAGCCGACCTGGCGGCAGCCCTCGGCAATCCCGCCAATCACCGCGCGCGCCACCGCCACATCCAACGCGCCGGTTGCGAAATAATCGAGGAAAAACAAAGGCTCAGCGCCTTGCACCACCAGGTCGTTCACACACATCGCCACCAGATCAATGCCCACACTCTCATGAATGCCGGTATCAATCGCCAGGCGCAATTTGGTGCCCACCCCATCGGTGGTCGCCACCAGCACCGGATCGGCAAAGCCCGCCGCGCGCAGGTCAAACAGCGCGCCAAAGCCGCCCAGGCTCCCCATCACCCCGGCCCGCGACGTGGCTTTCGCCAGCGGCTTGATCGCCTCGATCAGCGCATCCCCTGCATCAATATCGACGCCGGACTCCCGATACGTCACGCTTTTGTCAACGCTGCTGGTCATCCCTGTCTCCGATGCGCTATGTCCATTCAACGATATAGGCTTGTCGCCCCGAATGGCGCAGCGCGGCTCATTCCCCGGCGCGCCACCATGAACTGTCTATCATCACAGCCCGGTGCGGGGCGCAACCACCCTCACTAGAGCGCGATATGTTCAGATTGACGCAGTCGCGCCAATCTGACACGCTCTAGCTTTGTTTGCGAGGCTGAGCAACGCTTGTCATTGCCGCGCATTATGCGCGTCAATTCCAAACGATCAGGCTTGGACATTCAACTGTTGAGTGGCCTGCTTATCCCTGAAATTCATGCTATGAATTTCGGGTGCAGGACACGAGGACAGATCGACCATGAGTGACGGCCCGACCAACGCAACCCGCAAGGATGGCGGATTATTCTCCCAAATCCGCTGGCCCCGCATTCTCGCGATTGTGGCCGGGCTGCTGGTCGTATGGATTTTTCTGCGGCTGTTTTCGGGCATTTTGCTGCCCTTCGTCACGGCGGCGGGCATTGCCTATTTTCTGGACCCTGCGGTGTCAGCCCTCTATCGGCTCGGCGTGCCGCGCTCGCTCGGCGCCTCAATCGCGCTGCTCGGCCTGATCGCCTTTCTGTTGCTCAGCGGCCTGTTGCTCTATCCGCTCGCGGCGGCGCAGTTCCATCTGCTGATCACCCAGCTTCCCACCATGATCAGCCGGTTGCAAAACTTCGCCACCATTCAAGTCATTCAAATCCAGGCGCATTTCGGGTCGAGCTTCGTCTCCAGCAAGCTCAAGCAAGTGCTGCATAACGAGACCGGCACCATCATGGGCTTCGCCGGCACCGCTTTGAGCCACGTGCTGGGCACCGGCTTCGCTGTGTTCAACATCATCACCTTGCTCATCATCACGCCGGTGGTCACCTTTTACTTGCTGCGCGATTGGCCGTCAGTGGTGGCCCGCATCGATTCCTGGCTGCCGCGCTCGCACGAGGCGGTGATTCGCGGGCTCGCCACCGAAATCAGCCGAATCCTCAACGCATGGCTGCGCGGTCAAGCGATTTGCTGCCTGTTTCTGGCCACTTTCTATGCCATCGCCCTCACCGCCGCCGGGCTCAATTTGGGCTTAGTGATCGGGCTAACGGCGGGGCTGCTGTCGTTCATCCCTTACGTTGGCACCATTGTCGGGGCGATTTCCTCCATCGTGCTGGCCTTGGGCCAGTTTCATGGGCTCGACCCGATATTGATCGTCGCCGGTATTTTCGTCATCGGCCAATTATTGAACGATTATGTGGTCGCCCCGCGCTTCCTGGGTGACCGGCTGGGGTTGGGCGCGGCCTGGGTGATTTGTGCTTTGTTCGCAGGCGCTGAAACCTTCGGTTTTGTCGGCGTGCTGCTCGCGGTGCCGGTCACCGCGACATTAGGGGTGCTGACGCGGTTCTGGCTCAAAATTTATCTCCAGAGTTCTCTGTATCTCGATCCACCGAAATCGCGCGCATGAGCGCATCCCCCTGGTTCGCGCAAGCCCGGCAACTCGCACTCCCGCTCGATGAACCATCGGGGTTTTCGCCCGATGATTTCACCCAAGGCCCATCCAATGCGCAAGCGTGCGTGGCACTGGCCAACCCGGATGCCTGGGTCAATCACCGGCTGGTGCTGTGGGGCGAGGCCGGATGCGGCAAGTCGCATCTGGCGGCCATTTGGGCGCAAACGACAGGCGCTCTGATCATGCCCGCTTCGACCCTGCGCACCCCGATCCACCCTGATCATCAAGCAAAGCGCCTGGTTATCGAGGATATTGACGCAACCGCCGACCCGCTCGCTTTGCTCGCCAGCCTCAATATCGCGCATGCGGCGCATCAAGCGGTGTTGCTCACCTCGCGCGTCCCCCCCGCGCGCTTGGCGCTGGATCCGCCCGATCTCGCGAGCCGCCTGCGCGCGAGCCTGATTATCGCGATCACCCCCGCCGATGACGCGCTGTTGGCGCTGCTGCTGGACCGGCTGATGGCCAAGCGCCAACTCCGGTTGAATGAACCGCTGCGCCAATATTTGCTCAGCCATTTGCCGCGCCAGCCGGGCATTTTGCGTGAGGCGGTAACCCGGCTGGATCGAGCCGCACTGGCGCGCGGCATCGCCCCGTCGCGCCGCCTCGCCGAGCATATTTTAGTCGATTTACTGGAATCTCCTGAGTCGGATGCCAAATTTCAGCCAGACCGCACGCCAAATTCGTCCAATTTTCACGCGACTCAGCCACTGCTCACGCTATAAGGGTTGAACCATCTATCGAGGATTTTGCGCCATGGACCTTCCGATCACTGACAGCACCCGCCCGTCCCCGATCCGCGAAGACCCGGCGCGCTTCATTAATCGTGAATTATCCTGGCTTGATTTCAACGCGCGGGTGCTCGCCGCTGCCGAGGAAAAACGCTACCCGCTGCTGGAGCGGTTGCGGTTTGTGTCGATTAGCGCCTCGAACCTGGACGAGTTTTATTCGGTGCGTATCGCCGGGCTGATCGGCCAGGTGCGGGCCGGAATATTATTGCGCTCGAGTGATAATCTAACGCCCAGCCAACAGCTCGCCGCCGTGAGTGCGCGCACCCGCGATTTATTGACCGCCCAACAAACCGTGCTCGCCGATTTGCGCGAGGCCTTGGCCGCAACCGGCATCGAAATCACCGATGGCCACGCGCTCACCGTCGAGGATCGACGTTTTCTCGACCAATATTTCATGGAACAGGTGTTCCCGGTGCTCACGCCGCTCGCGGTGGACCCGGCGCACCCGTTTCCGTTCGTCCCCAATATGGGCCTGGTGCTCGCTTTGAAACTGATCCGCGAGGAGGATGGCGGGGCGATGCGCGGCCTGATCCCGCTCCCCGCTCAAACCAGCCGCTTCATTCGCTTGCCCACGGAAGCGCAAAACAACGCGCGCGCCGTGGTTCGGTTTATCCCGCTGGAAAATTTGGTGCTGTTATTCCTCGGTCATTTATTCCCCGGCTTTCGCCTCTCCGGCTCCGGCCTGTTTCGGGTGATCCGCGACACCGATGTCGAGTTCGAGGAAGAAGCCGAAGATCTGGTGCAATCCTATCAATCCGCCCTCAAGCGGCGGCGCCGGGGGGTTGCGATTCAACTCACTTTAGCCGCCGACATGCCCGAGGATTTGCGCGCGTTAGTGATCGAGGAGGTGGAAGCCCCCGCCGATCAAATCATCATCGAGCCGGGCTTGCTCGGTTTGGTCGATGTCAAGGAAATCATTGTCAAAGACCGGCCCGATTTGTTATTCAAATCGCACACGCCGCGCTTCCCCGAACGAATTCGCGATTTCGGCGGCGATTGTTTCGCAGCGATTCGCAACAAAGACATCATTGTCCATCATCCGTTCGAGAGTTTTGATGTCGTGGTGCAGTTCCTGCGTCAAGCCGCGTCAGACCCTAATGTCGTTGCGATCAAGCAAACCTTATATCGCACCAGCCGCGACTCGCCCATTGTCGGCGCGTTGATCGAGGCCGCCGAGGCGGGAAAATCCGTCACTGCGATGATCGAGCTGCGCGCGCGGTTCGATGAGGAAGCCAATATTCGCCTCGCCCGCGCGCTCGAAGCCGCCGGGGTGCAGGTGGTCTATGGATTTATCGGTTTGAAAACCCACGCTAAACTCTCGTTAGTGGTGCGCCGCGAGGGCAACATGCTGCGCTCCTATGCGCATTTTGGCACCGGCAATTATCACCCGATCACCGCGCGCATCTATACCGACCTGTCATTTTTCACCACTGATCCTGAACTAACACGCGACTCTGCCCGGCTATTCAATTACATGACCGGCTATGCCCGCCCGGAGCTGATGGAACAGCTCGTGTTCAGCCCGCTGACCACAAGGCGCACCATCGGCGGCTTGATTGACGCCGAAATTGCGGCTGCGGGGCGCGGCGAACCGTCCGGCATTTGGCTGAAAATGAATTCGCTGGTCGATGAACGGTTGATCGATCATCTCTATGCCGCATCGTCCGCCGGGGTGCCGATCCATTGCGTGGTGCGCGGCATTTGCTGCCTGCGTCCCGGCGTGCCCGGCCTATCGGAAACCATCACCGTCAAATCACTGATCGGGCGCTTCCTGGAACATGCCCGCATCGCCGTATTCGCGAATGGCGCGCCGATGCCGACCCGCCAGAACAAGGTTTTCATCTCGAGTGCCGATTGGATGGCGCGCAATCTGGACTGGCGGATCGAAAGCTTCGTGCCCATCCATAATCCCACCGTCCATGCCCAGGTGCTTGATCAAATTATGGCGGTCAATTTGCGCGACAACGTCAATGCCTGGAGCCTGGATAGCGCAGGGCTCTGGCATAAATGCCCCTCGGGTGATGAGCCGGTATCGGCCCATAATTACTTCATGACCAACCCATCGCTCTCCGGGCGCGGCTCCGCCTTGCATGGCCAGGCCAGCGAGCCGCTGCGCGATTCAAACCGGTCGCGCAAAACTTTTCTAACGCGTGATTAGCAGAGCAGGCATCATTCCGCTTTGGTGCCGCGCGCGATAAGCGGGAAAAACGCGCCATAAGGCAGGCTGCGCAAAATCCGCAGCGGACGCGACAACCCTTCTGGAAAGGCAATCAAAAACCGATCACGCGCGAGGCCGTTGAGTATCGCCGTCGCGGCATCCTTGGCTTCCATCAAAAACGGCATCGGAAAGTCATTTTTGGCGGTGAGCGGCGTTTTGACAAACCCTGGGCAAATCGCAGAAATTCCAACGCCATAGCGGTTCAAATCAAATTTCAACGATTCCGCCATGGCGATCAATCCCGCCTTGGTGGTCGAGTATGAAACCGAACCGGGCAGCCCGGCCAGCCCGGCCAGGGACGCCACCAATCCGATCTGCCCGCGTCGGCGCGCAATCATCCCCGGCATCACCGCCTCGATGCAGTGCGCGGTGCCAATCAGGTTCAACGCGACTTGCCGCTGCAACCGCTCGGCTGCGAAGGTTTCGGCGGTATCGCGCTCATAGGTGCCGGCGTTCAAAATTGCGCGCGCAATCGTGCCACTCGCGCTGATTGTGGCAACCGCCTGACGGACCGCATCAGCATCGGTCACATCGGCAGCCGCCACAATCACCTGACCTGGATGCTGATCGGCAAAGGTCTGCAATTCGGTCTCGCGCCGCGCCGTTACCGCAACTTTCCAGCCTGCGGCCACATGCGCCTGCGCGACCGCCAGGCCAATCCCGCTCGATGCGCCGGTAATCCAAACAATTCCATCCGATGCTTTAACCGCGTTCATAATTTTTCTCCTTGTTCGATTTTTGTTAGAACATCCCGCGCCCGGTCGCGCAACGCGCGCTGCTTTTCAGGCAGCATTTTATACCAGCTTCGCACCGGCATCGCCATGCGCGGATTGCGCGCAAACCGCTCGGCATGGCGGGCGATGAAATCCCAATAGAGCGCATTGAACGGGCAGCCGCGCGCACCCACCGCTTGTTTGACGTCATAGGCGCAGCCCCGGCAATAATCACTCATTCGGTTGATATAGGCGCCAGACGCTGCATAGGGTTTGGAGCCAACGATGCCGCCATCGGCATGCAGCGCCATCCCGCGCGTGTTAGGCATTTCAACCCATTCATACGCATCGGCATAGACCGATAAATACCATTCATCGACCTGATCAGGATCAATCCCCGCTAACAAGGCAAAATTCCCGGTTATCATCAGCCGTTGGATATGATGCGCATACGCATAATCGAGCGTTTGCCCAATCGCCTGCGCCATGCAGCGCATGTTGGTATCCGCAGTCCAATAAAAAGCGGGTAGGGGTCTGGTCGCTGCCAGCGCATTCAGCGTGGCGTAGCGGGGCATATGCAGCCAGTAAATCCCGCGAATAAACTCACGCCATCCTAATATTTGCCTGATAAATCCTTCAACCGCGTTGATCGGCGCCCGCCCGTCATGATATTCCTGCTCCGCCCTGCGGCAAATATCGAGCGGGTCGAGCAATCCCAGATTCAACGGCGCCGAGATCAGCGCATGAAACATGAACGGGCTGTCCGCCGCCATCGCATCCTGCCAATCGCCAAAGTGTGGCAGTCGTCGCGCCAGGAAATCCGCCAGATGTTTTTCCGCTTCCGCTTCGGTCACCGGATAGGAAAAATGATCGAGCGTGCCGATATTATTCGCAAATCGCTCCCGCACCAAATCGAGCACCGCCTGCGTGAGTGGATCGGCTTCGCTGCGCGGCGGCACCGGGATCGTCAAATGATCAGGCAAACCATTGCGATTTTCCGGATCAAAATTCCAGCGTCCCCCAATCGGCTCATCGCCCTCCATCAGCAGCCGATATTTGCGCCGCATCTCGCGATAAAAAAACTCCATGCGCAGTTGGCTTCGCCCCTGCGCCCAGCGTTTGAATTCAGCGATGCTGCATAAAAACCGCGTATCATCGCGAATAATGCAAGGCCGACCAATCAACGCCTGCCAACCCTGCATAGACTGGCGCACGCGGTACTCGCCGGGTTCGGTCGCAATCAACCGCTCTGGTGCCAGCGCCGCGCAGGCGCGCTGCACCTCGCCGCCAAGAGTGCCGGTATTATCGGCATCATCCAGCTTTACATACCGCACCGTTAGACCGCGCTGGCGCAAGCGATCCGCAAAATGGCGCATCGCCGAGAGCACCAGTGCGATTTTCTGCTGGTGATGTGGCACGTAGCTGCATTCGCCTTGCACCTCCGCTAACAGCACGACGTCACGAGCCGGATCAAACCCCTCCAGTGCGGCAATCCGCAGCGAAAGCTGATCGCCCAGCACCACGCATAAATGCCGCGTGCTCAACGTGTGATTGGCTCGTACGTGATATGGCCGCTATGATCAAACGCCAGGCCCTGCCAGCGATTATGTTGATCATAGTAAATGGTCAGATGCAGCACGCCCGATAATTTATAGGCCTCCGCCCGCACGGTGCCAGAGGGCAGTTTGGGCAAAGCAAACCAGCCCAAATCGGTGATCGTCGGATGATCGGTATGGCCGGTTTGCATATTAATCATCGGGGCGCGCAGCACCGCTTTGTTCCAATAGGTCAGCGGCAGCGCCGTGGCGGGCGCGGTATAAGGTTTGATTTTATTGCCGCTAATCGCAACGCCGGAAGCCTGCCGCTTAACCATCACCCGATGCCGATTGCCATTGGCATTAATGTCACTCTGCGCCGAGGCGAATACCCCGCCCGCCCAGTGCTCAATAATGGTCGCCTGATAATTGAACGCCACCACATCCAGAATTTTAACCTGCAAATGCACGTCGTTTTCAATGCGTAATTTGTCGCCGGTTTCGATAAAACGCAAACGTTGCGTGCCAATCCGACTGCCATTGCGAAATACGGCGAATGCGAGTTCGCGCGAGGGCGGCACCGGCAATGTCGTCTGGGTGGCATCGCTGGCGTTTGCCCGTCCGACCAAACCATAAACTGGCAAAATGGCGGCTCCCGCTCCGATAAACCGGCGACGATCCATCATTAGTTTTTCTCCTGTTCCAGCAACGGTGAAATTTCCCATTTTTGCCTTAGCCCTTACTGCGCACCCGCGCCCGCCCGCCATCGACGCCAATCACTTGGCCCGTCATCCAACCCGCTTGCCCCGAGAGCAAAAACGCCGCAAGGGCCGCGCTGTCGTCAGGCTCGCCCAGCCTCGGTATCGGATGTTGTGCCGCGATAGCTTTGGCGATTGCCGGATTATCGGTCATCGAGGCCGCAATTTTACTCCTTGTCAGGCTCGGGGCAATGCAGTTGACCCGCACCGGCGCCAACTCCGCCGCCAGGGCAAGTGCCAGCCCCTCGACTCCGGCTTTCGCCGCGCCAATCACCGTATGATTGGCAAAACCCACTTGCGCCGCGACCGAGGAAAACAACACCACCGCACCCTCCGCTGCGCGTAATCCGCCCTCGGCGGCAGCGACCGCGCGCGCCGCCCCAATCACATTCAGCGCATAGGCCTCGGCAAAATCGGCAACGCTTGCGCGCTTGAGCGGCTTCATCACAATCGAGCCGACGCAATAAGCAAGCCCCGCCACCCGCGCGCCCGCTGCGGTCACCGCTGCTTGCAAGGCGGCGTCATCCAACACATCCGCAACCGCGTGCGCCGCACCCAGGCTGCCCGCCAGCGGCGCCAAGGCCGCATCATCGCGCGCGATCAAATGCAAAGCCTGCCCCGCCGCCGCCAGCCGCCGTGCCAAAGCACTGCCAATCGCCCCGGTCGCACCCACAATGATAATCGGATCACTCATCTCTCGCTCCTCAATCGCCAATAAGTCCGCGCCCCCTGATAAATAGGGCCGCCCGGCTGGATCGCGAGGGCCAGACCGGGCATAGAAGGCTCTTGTCAATCGGATTCCATCAATACGATGCACCAGCTGCTGTTAATGCGCCACGCGAAAGCCGAGCGCGCCCGACCTGATCTGCCTGACTTTGACCGCGCTTTGGCTCCCGCCGGGCTGGTGGCGGCGGCCTCCATGCGTCGGAAATTGCAATCGCTGGCCGTCGAGCCGGATGTGGTGCTGGTCTCCTCGGCGCGGCGCACCCGCGAAACCTTCGAGGGGGTGCTCGCCTGGGATAATGGCGCCACGCTTGATCGTCTCGACGCACTCTATATGGCGCCGCTGGGCCGATTGCTGGACTTGCTGGGCGGTCTGCGGGAAACTGCGCGTAGCGTGCTGATTATCGGCCATAATCCGGGATTGGGCGAACTCGCCTGGACCTTGGCGGCGAACGGCCCCGAAAGCACAGCCAAAACCAAGCTCAATGAGGGTTTTCCGACCATGCGCGTCGCCGAATTCCTGATCTTGACCCCCTGGCCCGATATCCGTCCGGCCACCACCCGGCTGCAACGGGTGATCGACCCGGAATAATTCCATGCTGCAACCGCGAAGGTTGCGCCAGAGGCAGGATCGCGCTTATCTTAGGCCAACGGCCCGGGCCAGCCCCGGTTACCATGCTCGAACAGGGGATTACCCATGGACAAAACCAGCAACACCGATCACGCGACTCTCACCCTCGCCGGATCGAACCGATCCACCGAACTCAAGCTCCTGTCGGGCACGCTCGGGCCGCAGGTGGCTGATATTCGTAAATTACAATCGGAACTGGGTATTTTCACCTTCGATCCCGGCTATGGCGAAACCGCCTCGTGCGAGAGCAAAATCACCTATATCGATGGCGATGCCGGCATTTTGCTGTATCGCGGCTACCCGATTGAGCAGCTCGCGGAAAAATCGACCTTTCTCGAAGTCGCCTATTTGCTGATGTATGGCGACCTGCCCGACCAGACCCAATTCACCGATTTTTCCGACGGCATTACCCGCCACACCATGCTGCATGAGCAAATCCGCCGCTTCTGGGAAGGCTTCCGGCGTGATGCGCACCCGATGGCGGTGCTTTGCGGCGTGGTCGGCGCGATGTCGGCCTTCTATCCCGAAAGCGTCAATATCAACGACCCGCGTGAGCGCGAAATCAGCGCCTATCGCCTGATCGCGAAAATCCCCACCATCACCGCCTGGGCCTATAAATACTCGGTCGGCCAGCCCTTTATGTATCCGCGCAATGATTTGTCCTATGCGGAAAACTTCCTGTACATGATGAACGCGGTGCCGCCGGAATCTTATCGGAAAAACCCGATTCTGGCCCGGGCGATGGATTTAATCATGATCCTGCACGCCGATCACGAGCAAAACGCCTCAACCTCCACGGTGCGTCTCGCCGGTTCAACCGGCGCCAACCCGTTCGCCTGCATCGCCTCGGGAATCGCTGCTTTGTGGGGCCCGGCGCATGGCGGTGCTAACGAAGCCGTGTTGCGCATGCTTGAGGAAATCGGCGATAAAAGCAAAATCCCCGCTTTCATTGCCGAAGTCAAAGACAAAAATAGCCACACCAAGCTGATGGGTTTTGGCCATCGCGTCTATAAAAACTTCGACCCGCGCGCGAAAATCATGCAGCGCACCTGCTACGAGGTGCTCGGCGAATTGGGGGTCAAGGATCCGCTGCTGGATCTGGCGATGGAGCTGGAAAAAATCGCCCTGAACGATGATTATTTCGTCAGCCGCAAGCTTTATCCGAATGTCGATTTCTATTCCGGCATTATTCTTAAAGCGATGGGCTT
>JAJZEG010000122.1 GCA_021828605.1 Pseudomonadota bacterium
GCCATCGCCATCATCATCACCAATGCCCGTCATCACCCCAACGGCATCGCTTTACCATTCCACCGTCATCACCGCCAGGCCGAAATCGCTGCCATCCAGATCGCCGCCACCGAATCCCTCCGCAATCGCCTCTGGCAAACCATCATCCACGCCAAAATCACCAATCAGGCCGCCTTGCTCGATCAGGTCGGCGGCCACGCCGCACCGCTTTATGCCATGGCCGAGCGCGTGACACCCGGCGATCCCGACAACATCGAAGCCCGCGCCGCCCGCCATTACTGGGCGCGCTTATTCCCCGATTTCACCCGCCAGGACGAGTCCGACCTGCGCAACGCCATGCTCAATTACGGCTACGCGATCATGCGCGCCGCCATCGCCCGCGCTCTGGTCGCCTCCGGCCTGCTCCCCGCCTTCGGCCTGCACCATGCGAGCGCACTCAACCCGTTCAACCTGGCCGATGATTTGCTCGAACCCTTCCGCCCCATCGTCGATACATTGGTCTGGCGCCTCGCCGATCACGGACTCACTCGATCCGGCAACCTGACCCTGGACCACCGCCGCGCCCTCGCGGGCGTCTTGCTCGAACCCGCAATCATGGCCAATGCCACCCTCACTGCCTTGACCGCGACGGAACAAGCCGCCGCCTCTCTCACCCAGGCGCTCGAAGCCAAATCCGCCAAAATCCTCCGCCTACCAGCGCTCCCCACCACCAACGCAACGCTTGACGATTAGCGCAATCCCATGAAAACTGAGGAGATCCGTTTCGTGTGGCTGTTCATCTTTTTCGACCTACCGGTCACCAGCAAACCGGATCGCCGCGCCGCCAACCGATTTCGTCATTTTCTCAAGGATGATGGGTATATGATGCTGCAATATTCAGTCTATGCCCGGGTCTGTCGCGGCGAAGATGGCGCCACCAAACATATCAATCGCGCCACCGCCAACCTACCCGCCAGCGGCAGCGTCCGCGCTTTGCAAGTGACCGACCGCCAATATGCCCGCATGCGCCTGCTCCTCGGCACCGCCAAACCCACCGAGTCGATTGGCCCGGTCCAGTTGGTGCTGCTATGAAAAAATCCCCGCTTTTAACGGGGATTTTCCAGCATTTTCAGAGACATACAGCCGAGGTAGCTTAGCAGGGGGAAATCAGTAAGGAAACCACGGCCGAGCTGTGGGCCATGCGCTGCAAGGAAGGAGCTTAGCAGGGGGAAATCAGTAAGGAAACCACGGCACGTCCTCGGGGCGGACGCGAATCTGCTTGAGCTTAGCAGGGGGAAATCAGTAAGGAAACCACCGCATTCTTGCGAATCGACAACATCGATTACACTCAAATCAGGGGCTCAAATTTCACCCCGCCAAAATTCCCTCTTTCGCACCCACCCCCTTTCATGCCATAAACTAACACAATGTCAGAGCCCACCACCCTCCCCGCGCCAGCCGCCCAGATCATCACCGTCCTGATCGAGCTGAAACGCATCATCCATGGCGTCGGCAATCAGGTCGGCGTCGAGCGCGCTTTGCTGGTTCTGCTCTGCACCCGCCTTGACCGTCTGCGCCTGCGCCTGCACCGCCTCCTCACCCGCCCAGCCAAACCCGCGCTTGCACCCGCAGCACCAAAAGCCCCCTCACCCGCCGCGCCAAAACCCACAGCCACCGCGCCCAGCCCAACGCTCAAAATCCCGACCAGCAAACAATGGCTGCTGAAACTCCTGCCCGATTTCCTGATCAACACCGCGCGCGGCCATGTCGTCCATTTCATCCATCACCCCGAAACCGGCGCCAGCGCCAGCCAAACCCCGCAACTCGCCCGCCAGGTGCTGCGCCCGCTTTGCCGCTTCTTTTCGGTCCCGATCCCGCTTTATCTGCAACTCCCACCCCGAGCCCGCAAACCGCGCCCCAAACGCATCCGCAAACCCAAACCCAAACCCATCAAACCGCCAAAACCGCCCGAACCCACCTTCCTCGAATATTTGCTCGCCAAATACCCGCCCACCGACGAGCCCTCACCCGGCGCCCAACTCGCCAATCTCAACCAAATTCGAAAACTCTTTTCGCGCTAATCCTCTCCGCACGCCTAAATTGTTACGAATTCGAAACAATAATCAGCCCGCCGCCTTGCGCGCCGCCGCTTCTTCCGCACTCGCCACCCCGCCATGCGCCGCGGACCATCCAACCGGATTTTCCAAAAATTTACGCACCACGCTTAATGTCGCTTCAGGAAAATACTCCCGCTCGCGGCACGCTTCGAGCACATCCCACCAGGTGCATAAATGATGCAGCGAAATCCCCATCTCCTGCAATTTCGCGAGGCTGCCCGGAAACACCCCGTAAAAAAACACCACAAACACATGGTCACAAATCGCCCCGGCCTCGCGCAGCGCATTGGCGAACTGGATTTTCGAGCCGCCATCGGTGGTCAAATCCTCCACCAGCAAGGTCTGCTTGCCCTCGGGCACATCGCCTTCAATTTGCGCATTGCGCCCGAAACCTTTGGGTTTTTTGCGCACATACGACATCGGCAACCCCATCCGCTCGGCAATCCACGCCGCATACGGAATCCCCGCCGTCTCCCCGCCCGCCACCGCCTCAATGGTCTCAAACCCGACATGCCGGGTCAGTTTTTCCACCGCCAGCTCACAAATCTTCGCCCGTGCGCGCGGAAAATAAATAATTTTCCGACAATCAATGTAAACCGGCGCCTTCCAGCCCGAGGTAAAAGTATAAGGCTCGTCAGCGCGAAAGTTCAGCGCCTTGATTTCCAGCAATATCCGCGCCGTCGTCAGTGCGGCATCCCGATCCCAGTCAGTTGCGTGACCCATGCGACTTGTCATATCAGACCTCCATCTCGCGCGCTCGTATCGCGCCCCAGCCCTGACGTAAACACTGCACCACGCAGCCCGCAACCGCAGCGGTCCGCGTCTCAGTCGGTAAAGGAATAGTCGATGGCCAAAATCAAAGTAAAAAACCCAATCGTCGAAATGGACGGCGATGAAATGACCCGGATTATCTGGGGCTTCATCAAAGAAAAATTGATTCTCCCCTATCTCGACATCGAGCTGAAATATTTCGATCTCGGCATCGAACATCGCGACGCCACCGACGATAAAGTCACCGTCGACTCCGCCCTCGCCACCCGCGAACATGGCGTTGCGGTCAAATGCGCGACCATCACCCCCGATGAAGCGCGGGTGAAGGAGTTCAACCTCAAGCAAATGTGGCGCAGCCCCAACGGCACGATTCGCAACATCCTCGACGGCACCATTTTCCGCGAACCGATCATTTGCAAAAACGTCCCGCGTTTGGTCCCGCATTGGTCCGAACCCATCGTCATCGGCCGTCACGCTTACGGCGATATCTACCGCGCGGTCGAAACCAAAATCCCCGGCGCCGGCAAAGTCCAGCTCTCTTACATCCCCGCCGATGGCAGCAAGCCGCTGATCCTCGATGTCCATGATTTCAAAGGCCCCGGCGTCGCACTGGGGATGCACAACACCAAAGCCTCGATCACCGGCTTCGCCCGCGCCAGCTTCAATTACGGCCTGCTGCGCAATTATCCGGTCTATCTCTCGACCAAAAACACCATCCTCAAAGCCTATGACGGCATGTTCAAAGACGTCTTCCAAGACGTGTTCGACGCCGAGTTCAAAGACGCCTTCGCCGCCAAGGGCCTGACCTACGAACATCGCCTGATCGATGACATGGTCGCCAGCGCCCTGAAATGGAATGGCGGCTATCTCTGGGCCTGCAAAAACTACGATGGCGACGTCGAAAGCGACATCGTCGCCCAAGGCTTCGGCAGCCTCGGCCTGATGACCTCGGTACTGCTCAGCCCCGATGGCAAAACCGTCGAAAGCGAAGCCGCCCACGGCACCGTCACCCGCCATTACCGCGATCACCAGAAGGGCAAACCCACCAGCACCAACCCGATTGCGAGCATTTTCGCCTGGACCCGCGGCCTCGCCTATCGCGGCAAGTTCGATGACACGCCCGAGGTCACCGGCTTCGCCGATACGCTGGAGCGGGTCTGTGTGGAGACTGTCGAATCCGGCTTCATGACCAAGGATCTCGCACTCCTGATCGGGCGCGAGCAACCCTGGCTGACCACCCAGGATTTCCTCGCCAAGCTCGATGAAAATCTTCACGCCGCCATGGCCGCGAGCCAAGCCGCCTAAATTGTAACACACCCGTCTTAACACCCGTGCGCGGCCTTGCGCGCACGGGTTTCAACACCACATGGAACCCATGATGAAAGTCCCGTTTTCAGTGCTCGATCTCGCCCCGATCCCCGTCGGCGCGAATGCTGAACAGGCCCTCGCCAATACCACCGCTTTGGCTCAGGATGTCGATGCGCTGGGCTTCCATCGCTATTGGCTCGCTGAACATCACAACATGCCCGGCATCGCCAGCGCCGCGACCGCCGTGGTGGTCGCACAAGTCGCCGCCCATACCACGCAAATCCGCGTCGGCTCCGGCGGCATCATGCTCAGCAACCATGCCCCCTTGGTCATCGCCGAACAATTCGGCACCCTCGCCGCCCTCTATCCAGGCCGGATCGATCTGGGCATCGGTCGCGCCCCCGGCACCGATCCGCGCACCGCCGCCATCCTGCGCCGCGACCGGGTCGGCGATGATCAATTCCCGCAAGACGTGATCGAATTGCAATCCTATTTCAACGTCGCCACCAATGCCCATGCTATCAACCAAGGTGTGCGCGCCATCCCCGCCGAAGGCCAGGACGTGCCGATCTGGCTGCTCGGCTCGTCCACCTACAGCGCCGAACTCGCAGCCCTGCTCGGCCTGCGCTTCGCCTTCGCCTCCCATTTCGCCCCGGCTTTGCTCGATCAGGCGCTCTCCACCTATCGCCGCAATTTCCGCCCCAGCCCCAGCCTCGCCGAGCCTTACGCGATGATCGGGGTGAACGTGTTCGCCGCCGAAACCACCGCGCGCGCCCAATGGCTGTTTTCCTCGCTGGAACAAGGCTTCATCAATCTGCGCCGTGGCACGCCCGGCAAACTGCCCGAACCCTGCACCACCGAAGGCCTCTGGTCCCCCGCCGAACAAGCGATGCTCAACCACGCTCTGTCCTGCTCGGTGATCGGCGATGCGGATAATGTGCGCGATGGCCTGATCGACCTGATCAACACCCATCAGCCTGACGAGCTAATGATCACCGCCCAAATCCACGATCCGCAAGCCAGGCGTAATTGCTACCGGATCATCGCCGCCGTGCGCGACGAGGTGCAATCCGCGATCACCCCGAAAGCGGCGCTCAAGACAAAGTCACTTCATCCGGCACAGTAATCCGAAACAGCGTCCCCGCATGGCCGGTGCGCACCAGCTCAATCTCGCCGCCATGCGCGCGAATCAGGTCGCGCACAATCGCGAGCCCCAGCCCGGTCCCATCCCGGCGCGCGGAGCCGACAAACGGGCGAAACAAATTCGCCCGCGCGCGTTCCGGCAATCCCGGCCCGTTATCCTCGATTTCCACCCACAACACCCCGGCCTGATCACCCAACGCCACCGGCTCATGATCCGCACGCACCTCCAGCCGGGTCGCCCCGGCCTGCACCGCGTTGCGCAGCAGGTTCAACAACACCCGATGAAACTGAT
>JAJZEG010000252.1 GCA_021828605.1 Pseudomonadota bacterium
CTCCGGGTCCTCGAAGCCGGGGCTGATGAGCTGGTGGTGCAAGCCGCCTCCCACGAAGAAATTTTCCTGCGGTTGCAAAATCAAGCGCGGCGGCAGCGCGGCTTTCAAAACGCGGTGCTCGGTTTTGGTAACGTCGAAATCAACACCAATTCCAAGCGCATCCTGGTCAACGGCGCTGCGATTCCGCTCACCAAAAAAGAATATCAAATCATCGAAATTCTCGCTTTACGCAAAGGCTGCGTGCTCAGCAAAGAAGTCATTCTCGATCATCTCTATGGAGGCCTTGACGAGCCCAACGCCAAAATCATCGATGTGTTTATTTGCAAAATTCGTAAAAAAATGGCGAAACTCGGTGTCGATACCTTCATCGAAACCAGCTGGGGCCAAGGCTACATGATCGCCGAACCCACACTCCCGACCGCCCGCCCCGTCATGATGCCGAGCGCAACACCCGCCCTGCGCGTCGCTGGAATGCGCGTCTAAAACATGTCCGGTAATTGATAAATCGAATGTGAAGTATCACGGGAGGGCTTGGCTGATTTAACATCCACCTTGATTGAGGTGGATGTTGGCGAGAGCACTGATTGACGATCTGCGATCCCGGGTCCTGAAGGCCAGATTAAAACGGATGTACTCTGGTGGAAAACTGCGCGCAAGAGTTTTCGAGAGGCAGGTCGAATGTTCTCACCAGATAACTGATGGTCCTGTAATAGCCGCAAAGCTGTATAACCTCAATTATCTGTTCGTCGTCATAGTGCAATTTCAATTCATCGATCTCAGCGCCGTTCAACTTGCCATTGGCGAAGAGCGTATCAGCGGCCAACACAAGAACGCTTTCATCGGGTGTCCAGCAGGGACTGCGCGCATCGCCGTTCACAGTTTCCAATAATTCCTCGACCCTTAAACCCGCTGCCTTGGCAAAAAAGGTCACGTGAACACCCCATTCATACTCGCATTCGGCCAAAACACAGGATCGGATAATTACAATCTCCCGCTGCCGTAATGTCAGCGGACCCGAATCGAGCATACTCCCGCCTAAAAGCTTGCTCCACGCGCGCTCACTCTTTGCCATCACTCGAAAAAGTAGAAGGGGCTCAACGCCAGGAGGCATAACTGCATCGAAGCGGCTCTGGACCTCGGGGTTGTAAGGGGGAACAAGCGGTTTGATCGTTGTCATAGCCAACCTCTTTGCTACAAAATACGTAGCATCAACTTGATACAGAAACTGTAGCGGAAAGCAAGATGGTCGCTGATAGACTGCCAGTCGTGGGTCGCGCCGTCCGAGGGTCTCAGACGGGAAAGCCAATTATGGCTTTGCTCGACCTTATGGGGCGTCGTTGGACGTTGAGGATTTTATGGGAGCTTCGTGCAGAGGCGCTGACGGCACGGGCGTTGCGGGATCGCTGCGACGGGGCACCTCCTAGTAGCCTGAACGCGCGTCTGCACGAACTAAAGCAAGCGGGCTTGGTCAGGCTGGAAAAGGGGGCGGGATATTGCCTCACTTCGCAAGGAGTTGAGTTTGTACAGCTTTTCTTGCCTCTCGATGCCTTTGCGGAACGCTGGGCATTGCGCGACGGGGTATAGCCGCCGTCTTCCACCCATTGTTTCAAGCCAATCGAGAATGCCTTCTCAAAGTTCAAGGCGTGCTGCGCGCCAAGGAGGACCGAATGACCAATGCACTGCAGGACGCCGTCGGAACCCTGCTCGACCGATTCTCAGCACGCGAATACGCCAATTATTTCGACGACGCATGATATGAACCAGATTAAACCGGTCGTGCCCGATTGCCATTCCCCGGAAACTCGGAAACGAATTTCAGGGGATAAACAGGCTACTTACCGGTTGATTCTGCTCGTTCCCATCAAGCCGCATCATCCTGGCGTTGCTCCAATCGCCGCAGCGCCCGGTCAATCCATTGACTGGTCACCCGCTCGCTCAACCGGTTCTGACCAAGCCGATCCGCCAACACCGAAAAATCGACCCAGTCGAGCGGCTGGTCCTGGTTGAAACAGGAGAAAATGACCCGCCGCTCGCCACTGACCGGATCAACATGGAGTTGCAGACATTGCGCACAGACTTCCTTCATCATGCATTGCATCGGCGAATTGATCGAACCAACCGCCCGATGCCCCGGTGCCATGTAAGGCTGTAACACCCCATACCGCGCTTGCCCCACCGCCCGCATCATCCGGTCTGAGCCAATCGCGATCAATTCTTCACATGCCTCAAGCCGCAATTCCGTCTCGCCCAAAGCTCCCGAAGCATAAGCGCGCATCGCCTCAACAATATTGCCGACAAAACTACGGTCCTGTGGCCGCCCCGGCACAAATCCCGGCGCTTCATCACTGCACCAAATAATCACATCCGCCGCCCGCTCGATCGCATCAACATGATACCGATCCACTAATTTCTTATAGCCGGCGAAATACAGCACCCGGGTTCCCGCCGCGCGCAACGCCGCACCAATTGAAAACAGCACCGCATTGCCAAGCCCACCGCCCACCAACACCACCGTACTATCATGCGCAATCGCGGTCGGCGTGCCGGTCGGGCCCATCAGCACCACTTCCTCGCCAACCCGCAAATGCGCCACCAAATCCGATGATCCGCCCATTTCCAGCGCAATCACCGAAACCAGCCCTTGCGCCGGATCAGCACTCGCCCCGGTCATGGCCAGCCCCTCCATCGCCAGCACCGTGCGCAGCGTCGTGCTCCGACCGTCAGCCGGATCAATCACCGTCTCCACCAATCGCGGCGCCTGGTGCTCACTATTTTGCAGCCGGAAAAACTGTCCCGGTCGGAACGAGCGCGCAGCCGCCGGCGCATGCAGCACCACTTCAACAATGGTCGGGGTCAAGCGCCGCACCGCATGCACCCGCACCGCCAACGCCGCGCGCAATTGCGCTACACCATCCGCACCATGCGCCGGACGCGCATTCATCAAGCCCGACACAATCGGATAGCCGCGCTTCGCACTCCCCATCGCCTTGACCACATTGCCAAAAAACGACGGATGCAAATCTCCGAAAAACGAAATCATCCGACCGTCCTCAGACCGATGCATCAAAATCTCGGTCGCCGCCGGCTTCGCCGCCCCGCGCTCGGGACTAACCTTGCCCCCCGCCGCATCAATGGCCTGGAAATATTTCCCGTCGAGCAAAATCCGCCCATCCTCGCGCGCCAAAACCGTGTTTGGCTGGGTGCCCGCCGCCACCAAAATCGTCCGCGCCGGCAGCACAGACTCGCCATCGGTGCCGCGCACCCGCAGCCCCGCCGCATGTCCATAATCATCAAGCTCAACCGCGAGTGGCGTCAGATTTTCCGCAAACCGAACTCCTTCTTCCAGCGCCTTCGCGACCTCCTCATGATTGAGCGTATAGCTCGGCGCATCGATCAACCGGCGTCGATACGCAACCGTCGCCCCACCCCAGGATTCCAACAAAGGCGCAAAAAGCGGCGCCCGACCCTCAGCCCGCGCCGCCTTGCGCTCAGCCCGCAACACGGCCTCATGCGCCAAAAACTCATCGGCAATCGCACAATCCTCAGCCGACCACCCGGCCCGCACCGCCGCAACCCCGCGCTCCTGCACCAAAATCCGATAGCGCAGCGCGAATTTCTCCACCTGCCTCACATAATAAGCCAGGCTCTCGGTCGCGGTATCAATCGCGGTCAGCCCGCCGCCCACCACCATAATCGGCAAGCGCACCTGCAAATTCGCAATCGAATCAGCCTTCGCCGCCCCAGTTAATTGCAATGCCATCAGAAAATCCGACGCCTGACGCACCCCGCGCGCCAATCCGTTGGGAATATCAAGCACCGTCGGGCGACCCGCCCCCATGCAGAGGGCGATATGATCAAACCCCATCGCCCACGCATCATCCACCGACAAAGTCGCTCCGCCGCCGAACCGCACCCCGCCAAACGCGGCAAACCGGCGACGCCTTTCCAGCAAAATCCGGATCAGCTTCAGATAATTTTTATTCCACCGAACCGTGATGCCATATTCCGCAACCCCGCCAAATCCGGCCGACACCCGATCGTCCAAATTCTCGAACAAATCAGCAACAACCCGTACCGGGCTGTGAATATCAAACCCCAACGGCTCGATTTTCAGCCCATCAATCGCCGCGACATCATGGCCTTCATTGAGCAAATGATGCGCCAAAGTGAACCCAGCCGGCCCAAGCCCAACCACCAAAGCCGCCCGACCCGTCGCCGGACGCTCAACCGGACGCCGAATATCCAACGGATTCCAGCGGGTCAGCAGCGCATAAATCTCAAAGCCCCATGGCAGCGCCAACACTTCGCGCAAAATCGCACTTTCCGCCTGGGGAATATCAACCGGCTCCTGCTTCTGGAAAATGCAGGATTTCATGCAATCATTACAAATCCGGTGCCCGGTCGCCGCCACCATCGGATTATCGATCAACACCGTCGCAAACGCACCCAGCACATCACCCCCGGCGCGCAGCATGTTCATTTCGCTAATCCGCTCCTCCAGCGGGCAGCCCGCCAGCGAAACCCCGAACGGCGATTTCTGAAACCCGCCCGCCTTGCGATCCACCAACCCCTTGGAACAGCTATCCTTGCCCTGCTCATGGCACCAAATGCAGTAATTGGACTGATCCAAACCCTGCGCCGTGCTCATCCCCGCATCGGTCAGCGCAAACCCATCGCGCGCCCGCCACTCATGCTCGGGCAGACGCAGCATGGTCACCCCGTCGCGCTCAATGGTTTCCACACCCACCAGCCGCGCCGGATCCAGCTTACGCGGCACCGAAAACAACACATCCGCCCGATGCACCGCCCGCCCGGCCTCGGTCAGTGCCGCCCAGGCCGCATAATGGCGCGCAACATCCAGCGCGTCCTGATCATCCGCCGCCTCAAAGCCCAAAACCGCCCGCGCAAAGGTCAGCTCATCGAACGGCACAACCCCCCGTAACTCCAACGCCGCGCGCAACGCCGTACCCGCCTCGGCATCCGGGTTCGGATATTGCTTGACCGCACTCCGCTGCACGAAATTACGCTTCACCGTGCGCACCGGGTCGCGCGCCGCGGTTTGCGCCGCAATCGCCGCAATCTCCGCCTCAATGCCAAACAACGCGGCCACCCGCGCCATCAAATGCGGCGCGAGGTCAATAATCAAGCGCGCTTCGTCATGTTTATCCATCGCGTCCGGCTCGGCGCGCGCGCGCATCAGCGTCGCAAACAACGCCGGATCAGCGGTTTGCACCGAAGCGACAAAGTCACGATCCAAGTCAACCAAAGCCGCGCGCGGCGCCAGCGCGATCGCGTGGGAATCATTCATGCTGTGCATGATCTCGCCTTGCCATAGCGTGCGCCGCTCGACAAGCGGCGATCGGGCAAGCGGCGATCAGGCAATCGGCGTTTGCCCGATCGCCAAAAATTTCTCGCGCCGCCTGCGCTTAAGCGCTTCCGGGGTCAGCGATTTCAACGGCGCCAAGGTCGCGGTGATCGCATCGGCCAGCGCATCGATCGCCGCGTCGGGATTCCGATTGGCGCCGCCCAACGGCTCGGGCACAATCCGATCAATAATCCCTAAACGCTTCAAGTCCTGCGCAGTGACTTTCATCG
>JAJZEG010000183.1 GCA_021828605.1 Pseudomonadota bacterium
GCTGCATCTGCCGATATTGGTCGCGTTGAACAATCAGTCCTTTGGCAAACCCGATGCAGGGGTCGACATGATTTTCGATTTCCCCAGCCTGATCGCGCATGCCGCAGCAACCCGTCCGCTCACCGCAGGCACCATCATCGGCTCGGGCACCATCTCCAACCGCGATCCCAGTGGGACCATCGGCTATGCCTGCCTTGCCGAATTGCGCGCCGTCGAGGTGATCAAAACTGGAACCGCGCAAACCAGGTTCCTCACCACCGGCGATAGCGTGCGCATCGAAATGCGCAGCGCCACCGGGCAATCGATTTTCGGTGCGATTGAACAAAGCGTCGCTTGACGCAGGCGATCACGCAATCTAACCAAGCCATCCCCGAACGGCTTAACCACGAATGCACCTCATCTGATGTCTGCTTTTCTATTCTTGGTCGTCGTCATCGTCTGGGGTCTGACCTGGTTTGCGATCCATTTGCAACTCGGCGCAACCCCGGACGTTGTCTCGATCTTCTGGCGCTTCGCCAGCGCCTCGATCCTGTTATGGGCGTTCATGCTCGCCAGCCGCGCCTATCGACGCGTCTCCTGGCGTAATCATCTCGGCTACGGCGCTCTCGGCCTGTGCCTATTTTCGGTCAATTTCCTCTTTCTCTACGCCGCAGGCCGCCATATTTCGAGCGGCTTGGAATCGGTGGTGTTCAGCCTCGCGACCGTGCTCAACGTGTTCAACCAATTCATTTTCCGCCGCATCCGCCCCAGTGCCCGGGTGCTTGCCGGTGCCGCCCTTGGTTCGCTCGGCGTTGCGTTGCTGTTCGCCGATCAACTCACCGGGCCGAGCCTCGATGCCATCGGCATTCTGCTGGCACTCGGCGGCACTTATTGTTTTTCGCTGGGTAATCTACTCTCGACCCGGATGACCGCTGACGGCACCAGCCTCGCCAATGTCATGGTCCGGGCGATGAGTTGGGGCACCGCCTTTCTGGCCGCGCTAACGATCCTGTCGGGCGATCATTTCGCCATCAGCACCGGCGAGCTCTATCTCGGCGGCCTCGCTTACCTCGCGATATTCGGCACCATTATCGGCTTCTTTGCTTATTTAACTCTGGTTGCCCGGATCGGCGCCTCACGCGCCGCCTATGTCACCGTGATCACCCCGGTCGTCGCTTTGACCGTGTCCACCTTCTTCGAATTTTATCACTGGAGCGGCCTCGCGGTCCCGGCGACGATTTTAATTCTTCTTGGCAATCTGATCATTTTTCTACCCGCGCGGCTCTGGCAGTTTGGTCGGCGGCGGGTAGAAGCGCAGCAGTAACAGCATCAGCGCCATTGCTGGCAACGCCGAGAGAATGGTGAATTCATAAAACCGAATCCAGCCCAGATCATGGGCAATCACCCCTGATGCCCCGCCCACCGTGCGCAGCGCCAAGGCTGCCGCCGAGGATAGCAGCGCATATTGCGTCGCGGTATAATGCCGGTCGCACAAGCTCGATAAATAACTTAAAAACGCGGCCCCGGCGATGCCTTCGGCAAATGATTCGGTCACGCTGGTGATCAGCAATATATGCGGGAAATGCGGATAAAGCCCTAAGAGCGGATACATCACCAAGGCCAAGGTTTGAAAAGCGCCAGCCGCCAGCAAAGCCCGGCCAATGCCCATCCGCGCCACCGCCGCCCCGCCCAAGGCAGTGCCCGCCAACACTGCGGCAAGGGCAGGGATGCCGGTCGCGATGGCGATGGCGGCCCGATTAAACCCCAAATGAGTGTAATAGGGTGCTAACATTACGCCCGCGAGCGCATCGCCCAAATAAAACAGAATCACAAAACTCAAAATCAACGCCGCCCCAGGCCGGGTCAAAAACTGGGTCAGCGGGTCGATCACGGCTGCGCGAAACTGCGCGCTAACCGACCGCGCCGCAACCTCACTTGGCGGTGCCGGTTCGCGGGCCAGTAAGGTCGCGATCACCCCGATGAGCTGCACCGGCACCATCAATAATAACGCCCCGTGCCAACCAATGCTGGCCGACAGCGCAATAACACCGGCTCCTGAAATGAGCATCGCGGCGCGATAACCCCAAACATAACCGGCAATCGCCGAACCCATGGCGGGCAGAGGAAAAAACTCGATGCGCCAAGCATCAATCATAATATCCTGACTGGCGGAGCAGAACGCCACCAGCGCACCGAGCACCAAGGTGGCTACCAAATCATGGCCCGGATGACTAACGGCAAGGCCGAAAATCGATGCGGCGAGGCAGAGTTGCGCAATCAGTAACCAGCCGCGCCGCCGCCCCAGTGCGCGAAACGGCGGTGGCGCACGAAAATGATCAAGTGCAGGGGCCCAAAGGAACTTTAGCGAATAGGCAATGCCCAAATTCGCCGTAAGACCAATTTCGGCAAGCGGCAAATGCGCCCGCGTCAGCCATAATCTGAGAGTAAAGCCCGACAAAGCCAGCGGCAGGCCGGAGGAAAAACCGAGCAGCGTGATCAGCGCGATATCGCCCCGCCGCCAAAAAATGCTTCGTGTTATCACGCACCTACTCTAGTTTTGTGGAACGCCAAACGACAAAGCCCTCACATCCGCTTGACCGTGTAAACCTGTTGCAAGGCCTCGGCGATGGCGTTGCCATGGGCGGCGTCGCGCGCTTCAACCATAATTTCCAGCGTGGCCGCCTGCACCGTCGGCGAGGCAAACAGCCGCTGATGGACCACTTCCAAAATATTACCGCCTTGTGCGCTGATCCGCGTCGCGATGTCAGCCAGCACGCCGGGGCGATCCGGGATTTCCATCAACACCCGCAGCAACCGGCCATCGCGCAGCAAGTTGCGTAACAACGTGTTAGCTAAAATCCGCGAGTCAATATTACCTCCGCAAATCGGCAGAGCAATGCGCTTGCCCCTGAACCGCTCGGGGAAGCATAACACCGCCGCCAGGCCGGCGGCTCCTGCTCCCTCGGCGACCAGTTTGGCTTCCTCGACGAGCATCGCAATCGCCTGCTCGACGATCGCTTCAGGGACCACCAAAATCTCGGTTTGATGCTCACGCAAAATCGCCAGCGGCAGGCTGCCAATATCGCGCACTGCAATACCCTCGGCAATCGTCGCCCCGCCAACGCTCACCTGCTGACCCGCAAGGACCTGCGCAAATCCGGCATAGGTTTCAACTTCAACGCCCAAAACTTGCAGCTGCGGCGCACGGGCACGGGCGGCAATGGTGCAGCCCGCCACGAACCCGCCGCCACCCGTCGGCACGATCAACATATCAAGGTCGGGTTGATCGGCAATAATTTCGAGCGCGACGGTTGCTTGTCCGGCAATAATCGCCCGATCATTATAGGGATGAATGAACACCAACCCTTCGCGCGCCGCGAGGGCGAAAGCGTGATCCGAGGCCTCGGCAAGGGTCTCGCCATGCAACACCACCTCAGCGCCCCAGGCACGGGTGCGCATGATTTTGGTGGTTGGCGTGAAGCGCGGCATCACAATCGTCGCGGCAATCCCGGCCAGGCTCGCATGGCGCGCCACAGCCTGGGCATGGTTACCCGCCGACATCGCAATCACCCCGCAAGCCCGCTCAGCTTGGGTCAGTAGCGCAATCCGATTGGCCGCACCGCGTTCCTTGAACGCGCCGATTGCCTGGAGGTTCTCAAGCTTCAGATAAATCTCGGCGCCCGTCGCGCGTGACAGCGCATCAGAGCGCACCAAAGGCGTGCGCAGCACCGTAAGCGCGATGCGCTGGGTCGCGGCATCGATCTCGGCGAGGCTGGGCGGCTCACTCGGCATCGGCCGGGGCGAAAGGTCAGCCACCGAAGCGGATCGTCAAAATTTCATACGACCGATCACCCCCAGGTGCCGGCACTGAAACCGTATCGCCGGTCTTTTTACCAATCAGCGCCTTAGCGAGAGGGGCGGTGATCGATAACCGGCCCGATTTGATATCGGCCTCATACAAGCCCACGAGCTGATAAGTCACTTCACGATCCGCCTCTTCGTCAAAGAGGGTGACAAACGCCCCAAATTTGACGCTATCGCCGGAAAGCGCACTAATATCAATGATTTCAGCCGTCGAAATCACCTCCTCCAGCTCAGCGATTCGGCCTTCGATAAACGATTGCCGCTCCCGCGCCGCGTGATATTCGGCGTTTTCCGACAAATCCCCATGGCTGCGCGCCTCGGCGATCGCCCGGATGATCGCCGGTCGTTCTTCGGATTTGAGCTGCCGCAACTCGGTTTCAAGCTGCTGTAGGCCGGGGCCGGTCATCGGAAATCTTTGCACGTCATATCCTTAACGCTTGCCGGATCTTATGATCTGGCGAGAGGTTGGCGGTTGGCAACAAGGCAAGGTTTCACGCCGGGGCGGTGCGAGAAGCGCCGCGGACGATCAAAGAGAGGAACGAAAATACGACTGAAGTGGCGCAACATCAAGCGTGCCCGCTGCGAGCGCCGAAATGGCGTGCGAAGCGGCCCGCGCACCGGCGATGGTGGTGAAGTGCGGCACGCCATGGGTGAGCGCTGAGCGGCGAATATCGAAACTATCCGCAACGGTCTGCGCGCCCGAGGCGGTATTGATCACCAGGTCAATCTCGCCTGATCGGATCGCATCCACGCAATGCGGACGCCCCTCCAGCACTTTGTTCACCGCCTCCGCTGCGATTCCGGCACCGGCCAGATGCCCCGCCGTCCCGCGCGTCGCGCGGAGTGAAAAGCCCATCTCGATAAAGCGGCGCGCTATCGGCACAATGGCCGACTTATCCGCGTCCCGCACCGAGAGAAACACCGTACCCGCCTGCGGCAATTTCACTCCGGCCCCCAGTTGCGCTTTGGCGAAAGCGCGGGCGAAACTCGCATCCAGCCCCATCACTTCGCCGGTGGATTTCATTTCCGGCCCAAGCAACACATCGACCCCGGCGAAACGCGCGAACGGGAACACCGCTTCCTTCACCGCGACATGGCTGCGCATCAAGCTGGCATCAAGCTCAAAACTGGCGAGCGTCTCACCCGCCATCACCCGCGCGCCAATTTTAGCAACCGCAACCCCGGTCGCCTTGGCCACAAACGGCACGGTGCGCGAGGCGCGCGGATTAACCTCCAGCACATACACATTATCGCCGCCCGCCTGATCCCGCTGGATAGCGAACTGCACATTCATCAGCCCAATCACGTTGAGCGCCTTGGCCATCGCTTCGGTCTGGGCGCGCAATTCATCGATAATCGCGGGCGAGAGCGAATAAGGCGGCAGTGAGCAAGCACTATCGCCGGAATGAATTCCCGCCTCCTCAATATGCTCCATCACCCCCGCGACATAAACCGATGCGCCATCGGCGATACAATCGACATCAACCTCAATCGCATCATTCAAATAGCGGTCGATCAGCACCGGGTTTGCGCCGGAAACCACCACCGCTTCGCGCATATATCGGCGCAAATTGGCCAAATCATAAACAATTTCCATCGCCCGACCGCCCAGCACATAGCTCGGTCGGATCACCACCGGAAACCCGATGCGCCCGACAATCGCCTCGGCCTCTTCCGCTGAGCGCGCAATCCCATTCTCGGGCTGACTCAACCAAAGCTGATGCAGCAAGGCTTGAAACCGCTCACGATC
>JAJZEG010000071.1 GCA_021828605.1 Pseudomonadota bacterium
CGAGTGCGATGATCCGGCTGGTGCCCAAGGCCGCGCATTCCGGGTCGCGCCAGCTTGCGTGGTTGGCGAAATCATCGCCCACGGCAAATAGGGTGCGTCTTGCTTGCAGGCGATATTCATCCTCGGCGTGAAAGGCGATCCGCCGCCGCCCGGCGCGCATCACCGCCTCGATTGAGGCATCATCCTCGATGAGCAGCGTGCCGGTTGAGGAGCCCGCGAATAATTTGACCGCGCAAATCCCCGGCTCGGCTTCGAGCGTCGCGAGGTGATCGATATTCTGCTTGGTGGCGCCGACATAGAGCCCGACATCGCACCAGGCGCGGCCGGCAATCGAGGCGCGTTTGGCGGTGAGGGCGGGTTCATCGATGCCGGGCGTGCCGGTATTGGGCATATCGAACACGGCGGTAATCCCGCCGAGCACCGCACCCCGGCTGCCGGTTTCCAGCGTTTCGACCTCGGGCAATTCGGCCTGGCCGGAATCGCGAAAATGCACATGCGGATCGATGATGCCGGGCAGAACATGCAGACCGGTGGCATCGATGGTTTGCGCTGCCCCACCGCGCGCCGCCAAACTGGCGATCCGCCCGGCTTTGATGCCGATGCGCGCCGCAACCACACCCCAGGGCAGCACCACCTGACCATTTTCGATAATTACGTCATACGACTCAGCCATCACTCACCCCGCCAAAACCTCGAACGCATCGCCATCGACGGCACCACCCAGCCCATGCCGGTGGTGCCATAACGCTAAAAACAACAAACGCCAGCAGGCCATGCCTGCTTTTTTATCCGCCGCCCGCGCGAAGAGTTGCCGGACGGCGGCGGGCTCGGCAAGCTCAGCGATGATCGGCGCGCGCGCCACTAACGCGCCCAAGGCCGCGCCCTGTTGCGCGATCCAGGCTGATACCGGCACGTCAAATCCCTGCTTGCGCGCAAACGGCCGCGCTTCCGGCAAATGCTGGGCAAGCCAGCGACGGAGCAGATATTTACCATAGCCGTGCTGGACGCGCAGCCGATCCGGGAGGGAAAACGCGAAGCGAGCGACTTCCTTATCGACAAACGGCGTGCGGCCTTCAACCCCATGCGCCATCAGGCAGCGATCCAATTTGAGGAGCAAATCATTGGGCAGCCAGTCGGCGATATCCGCGCGCTGCGCCGCACCGAGCCGCGAGCCTTCGATGCTCGCTTCGCGCGCGGCCAAGCCGGCGCGCCAGCCGCGATCTTGCGCGCGGAGTACCCCGAGCCCATCGAATGCGCCGGTCGCGCGCATCGCCCGCCGCAATGGCCAAGGGCGCATCGCGGCGCGATAGCGGCCATAGCCAGCGAACATCTCATCACCGCCCTCGCCGGAGAGCACCACTTTCACCGCATTTGCGGCATGGCGGGCCAGAAACCAGGTTGGGATGATCGCGTAATCGGCGACGGGATCATCCAAGCCAGCGACAATGCGCGGTAAATCACGCCACATCATCGCCTCGGTGATCTCGATCCGCTCGTGGCGCGCACCGACCGCCTGTGCGGTGCAGGCGGCGGCATCGCGCTCATCGGCGACCGATGATGTATCGAAGCCAGCAGTAAAGGCCAGCACTTTTGAGGCATTGAGCCGGGCCATCAACGCCAGAATCGCCGCACTATCAATCCCACCCGACAGGAACATGCCATAGGGCACGTCGCTGCGCTGATGCAATTCGACGCTGTTTTGTAAAATCTGATCGAGCTTTGCCAGGGCTTGATCTTCGCTGGCGGGGGCATCGCCCGGCTCGATTGCCGGATGCGCATGACGCTCGGTGATTTCCCCATCGCGCACCACCAGTATGGCGCCGGGTGCGACCCGCTCGATGCCGGAAAACACCGTGTTAGTCCCGGTGGTGAATTGCAGTTGTAACAGCTCGACCAGCTTTTTGGTGCGGATCGTGGCCGCGATCAATCCGGCGCTGATCAGGGCCTGGGGTTCGGAGGCGAAAGCGAGGCCGTGTTCGGTGGCAGCGATGTAGAGCGGTTTGATCCCGAACGGATCACGGGCGAGCAGCACATCATCGGCTTGCCCGCGATCAAGAGCGAGGGCAAACATGCCGCGCAAAGGCGCGATCAGATCGGGCTGATCGCGCGCAAGATAAAGCGGTGGTTCGCAATCACTAAGGCTGCTCCAGGCGATGCCGGGCATGGATGCGCGCAGTTCCTGGTTGTTGTAAATTTCGCCATTGCCGATCAGCGCCGATCCGGCGCCGAACAAAGGCTGATCGCCGGTGGCCAAATCAACAATGGCGAGCCGGGTTTGCACCAACAATGCCCGCGCACTAACATGCGAACCCATACCATCGGGCCCGCGATGGGCGAGGCCACGCGCCAAAGCCGCAACGAGATCAGGGCTGATGTGCGCGCCGGGTTTGAGCGCGATGCCGGCAATGCCGCACATCAGCGCACCAACCCGCGCAAGGCGTTTTGCCAAACATCCAGCACCGCACTGCGTTTGAACTCCGCCTCGAACCGGGCCCGCCCGGCAGCGGCGAGCGCGGCACGCAAGGGCCGGTCGCGCAAAACCCGGTTGATCGCCCCAGCCAATCGGGCTGGATCATCAAGGGGGACCAGCACACCATCAGCTTCATCAGTAATCACTTCGGCCGGACCCTCAGCCGCCGCCGCGATCACCGGCGTGCCCGCCGAAAACGCTTCTAACACCATATTCCCCAGCGGCTCGTGACGCGAGGATGAGACAAACACATCCGCTGCTTTGAGCAAAGCTCCGGCATCGGCGCGCCAGCCTGGAAAATGCACGCGATTTTGCACGCCGCAATCGCGCGCTAACCGCTCAAGATCCGCGCGCTCGGGCCCGGCGCCGGCAATCACCGCATGCGCGCCGGGCACCTGCGCCATGGCGCGGATCAGCAGATCAAACCCTTTTACCCGGTGCAATCGGCCCAAAGCGAGGATCAACATTGCCTGATCCGGCACGCCTAAATCGGCCCGCGAGGCGGGCGGGGTATCGGCGAAATCATCGACGAAATTGGGCCAATATTGCACCCGTCCGGCGGGCCAACCCTGCTCGATAATCCAGCGCACAATGCCGTTGGTATTACCCACCAGGTAATCGCACTGGCGAAAATATTTCAAATCATAATAGCCGCCCAGCCGACCCACCAAAATCCAGTCGCCGCGCGGGGCGTGGCAGGCGGCGCGGCTCATCCAGGCGATGGCGATTTGCGCGCCGAAATCACTGAGCGCCTGGCCGATCCGACTGCGCGATGACCAATCGAGCGCGCCGCCATAGCGCGTGGTGACCGGGGTCAGCCCCGCTGCCTGCAAGCGGGCGCATCGTTCGGGTTCAGGGCGGATCACCGGCAACACGTCATGGCCTGACGCGGCCAGCGCGAGGGTCATGCGCTCGTAAAATAATTCGGCACCGCCCTGGGGCGCACCGGCCATCAGCTGCGCGATTTTCATCCGTGCGCCGCCCGGTTTAATACCGCCAGCGCCGCATCGAGCACCGCATCAACGGTCAATCCCGCCATCGGCGCCTCGCCCTCGGGGCCGGGTGCGGCGATAAAATCGGCGCATCTCCCGGCGGGCGCATATTCCGAGGCGCGCGAGCGGCCAAACAGGCCGAGGGTGGGGGTGGCGGCTGCCGCCGCCAGATGCATCAGCCCGGAATCATTGCCGACGAATAAGGCGCAGCGCGCCAAACAGGCAGCCGCCTCGGCGACGCTCAACGCGCCGACCAGATCAATCGCACCGGGCAAGGCGGCGAGAACTGGGGCCGCGCGCGCACGCTCATCAGCACCGGGGCCGCCAAACACCGCGATGTGCGACATCCCGCTGCGCGCTTGCACCTGCTGTGCTAGGCCAGCGAAACGCGCGGCGGGCCAGATTTTGCCGTCCCAATTCGCGGTTGGGCCGAGACCCAGAATCGTCGGTTCCGGCAATAGAGACGCCGCGCGGGCCTGATCGGCGGGGGCGGTCCACACCACCGGCAAGGGTGCGGGATGGAGCGATAGAGCGTCGGCGATTTGCAGGTAGCGCCGCCCCGGTCGACGTCCACCGCGCACAATCATTCGTTGGCGCGCGCGCAGACCATAGGCCAAGGCCGAGCCGCGAAAATCGACCACTAAGTGCCAAGGCTCACGCACCACGCGCGACCAGAGCGACAACCAATGCCGGTCCAGGCTTTGTTTTTCAAACACAATCAGCCGCTCCAAGCCGGGCAGCCGGGCAAAGACCCCTGAGGCGGCGGCGCCACAGGCCACGGTCAGTTTTGCCTCGGGCCAGGCGCGCCGGATGTGATTGATCGCCCCCGAGGCGATCACGGCATCGCCCAGCCGGGACGAGGTAATGAACAAGATCGACATCGCCACCGCTTAGCACGGCTTGCCGTGATCAAGCCAAGGGGCCACATCGGGATGATGGATCAACTCGCTCGCCTGCCGCATCGCGGCGTCATTGCTCTTACCGGCCCCGATCGCGTGGCGTTTTTGCAGGGGTTGGTTTCCAACGATGTCGATCAGGTTGCGCCAGGGCGCGCAGTATGGTCAGCACTGCTCACCCAGCAAGGGCGCTACCTGGCTGAGTTTTTTATCCTGACCGATGCGGACCGGCTGTTGCTTGATGTTCCAGCGCGCGCCATTGCCGACTTGGTCAAGCGACTATCGCGGTTTCGGTTGCGCAGCGCGGTGCAGATCGCTGATTGCAGCATGGATTTCTCGGTTTATGCCGCCTGGGGCGACGCGCGGGCGCCTGATGCGGCGGTAATCAGCGCGCCGGACCCAAGGCTGGCCGAGGCGGGTTGGCGGCTGCTGGCGCGCAAGCCGCTTGGCGATGCGCTGGCCGACGATGAGGCTTATTTGGCGCATCGCCTGGCACTCGGCCTGCCGGATGATGCGGATTTAGAGCCGGAAACCACGCTGCTGATGGAAGCCGGGTTTGATGAATTGCACGGGATCGCTTGGGAAAAAGGCTGTTATATGGGCCAGGAGCTAACCGCGCGCACCCGTTATCGCGGGCTGGTCAAAAAGCGGCTGATCCCGGTCGATGGCGCGCAAACCCTGCCGGCTTCCGGCCCGATTACCCAAGCAGGCCGCGAGGTTGGCGTGATTCGCACCAGCCTGGGGACGCGCGCGATGGCGATGCTGCGGCTCGATGCGCTGGATCAACCCTTGCTTGCCGGCGATATTCCGGTCAAACCCAATCCACCGGGCTGGATGCATCTGCCCTCCTTGTTAGAGACGTCGCACCAAAATGGAGCCGTTTGATGATTATCGTTCACCATCTCGAAGCCTCACGCTCACAGCGAATTTTGTGGCTGCTCGAAGAATTGGGGCTGGATTACGAGGTCAAACCCTATAAGCGCGACGGGAAAACCATGCTCGCGCCGCCGAGCCTGCGCGCGATCCATCCGCTCGGCAAATCGCCGGTGATCACCGATGGCGATCTGACCATTGCGGAGACCGGGGCGATTGTTGAGTATTTGATCGAAAAATACGGCGCGGGTCGTTTGATCCCGCCGGCGGGCAGCGATGAGCGGCGGCTTTATACCTATTGGTTGCATTACGCCGAAGGCTCGGCGATGCCGTTTTTGGTGATGAAATTG
>JAJZEG010000310.1 GCA_021828605.1 Pseudomonadota bacterium
CGTCTATGACCCCTGCGTCGTCGTGCATCATCTCGAATTCGGCAGCGCCGCCGGCTCGGACGCCTCGATGGAACTCATGCGTCGCGGTCGGCGCAAATTCACCGCCAAACACGCGGCCTATCTCGCCACCAAATACCCGCAATCCCTCGCCAATCATTGCCACGCCCGCACCGCGCGCGGCCAATCCGCGCCGCCCAAGCGCATTCTCTACCTTGAAGACACAGTCCCGGTCCGCCGCCTCGGCTCCGGCTTCGTGCGCGCCAATGACGTCGCCTGCGCCATCGCCAATGCGGGCTACGCCCTCACCATCCTGCCGATCAACGGCACCAGCCTCGACATCATGTCCCTCCTCGCCGACCTGCCCGACACGGTCGAAATCCTCTATGACCGCACCATCGATGATCTCGCCGCCCTGCTCGCCGCGCGCCCCGATTTCTTCGACGCGGTCTGGGTCTCACGCACCCATAATCTCGACCGCACCCTCCCCATCTTCGCCGCCGCCGGGATCGAGCCGACCACCATCCCCTTCATTCTCGACACCGAAGCCATCGAAGCCCTCCGCCTGCACGCCGCCGCCACCCTCGATCCCGCCTCCGCACCCGATTTCGATCTCGACGCCGCCCTCGCCCGCGAATTCGCCAACGCCCATCTCTGCACCCACATCACCGCGGTCAACCAGGCCGAAGTCGCCTGCCTGCATAATCTCGGCCTGCCCAACAGCTCGATGCTCGGCACCATTCGCGAACCCACCCCGACCCCGCGCCATTTCACCGCGCGCGACGGCCTGCTGTTCATCGCCTCGATCCACCAGCCCGACAGCCCGAATTATGACAGCCTGCACTGGTATGTCACCGAAATCCTGCCGCGCCTCACCACTTTGCTGATCGACCCGCCCATCCTCACCGTCATCGGCTACACCGCGCCGGGCATCGATCTCTCCCATTTCGCCAGCCGCCATGTCGTGCTGCGCGGCGCGGTCGATGACACCACCGAGGCCTATAACAGCCACCGTTTGTTCATCGCCCCCACCCGCTACGCCGCAGGCACCCCCTATAAAATCTACGAAACCGCCGCCCTCGGCCTCCCCGCCATCGCAACCGCACTCCTGCGCGACCAACTCGGCTGGACCGAAGGCGAGGAAATCACCACCGCCCCGATCAACGACCCCGCCGCCTTCGCCTCCGCCATCGCCCGCCTCTACCAATCCGAAGCCCTCTGGACCGCCCAACGCACCGCCGCCCTCAACCGCCTCCAAGCCGAAAACACTTCTGCTCCTTTCAACCAAACCGTGATTTCGCTCCTCGCCGACGCCTTCGCGCCGCAACCCCGTTATGCCGAACTGCAACTGGTCGGCTAACTGAATGGCCTTGGTCTTGCCGTCGCCCCAACCGCGTGGCAGGCTCAGTGCGATAATTTTTTGACTTGGATAACGGATGAATAACAATAATATGGCCGAGCCGATCGTCGATATTCATACCCGCGTCACCGCCGATAACGCGCATGGCGTGTTGTTTCATGCTGACTATCCAGAAATCTGCCGTCTGCGCCCCGCCCCGCGCTTCTGGCTCGGCGCCGCAACCCCCGCGCTTGCGCATTGGTTCTACACTGATCGCTGCGCGCCCGGCTGCGGCATTTACCAACTGGCCAACATCAAAATCCGCGGCATCGAAATCATCGAACAAGCCGGGCAATTCCTCTCCATCCCGCAAAATGGCGTGCATCCACAATCAATTATCAACGCGCTCACCCAACAACCGCTCCAGGATCATCCGGTCACCCGCATCGACGAGCCGGTGGTCTTCCTGAACGGTCCGGCCTATCAAATCTACGGACATTGGCTCATCGATTTCTTGCCCCGCTTGCTTTTGCTGGCCCGCCGCCTGCATCATTGGCAACGCCTCAAATATCTGATCCCTGATGATTTGCCCGAATTCGGTCATCAATGGCTCGATCTCCTGGGGATTCCGGCGGCCAACATCATCAAATACCAACCGCGCGACCATATTTATCACCTCCGCGAAGCCATCATCCCGACCTCGCTGCGCAATAATGGCCGCCCCGCCCCGGTGCTGCGATTTTTCCACGATTTCCTGCGCTCAACCCTCGCCGCGCGCGCACCAACGAACCCAACCCCAACCGCTTCATACCCGAGCCGGATCTATATCTCCCGGTCAAAATACGGCAATATGAGCCGTCAATTCGCCAATGCGGATGCGGTGGAAGCCCTGTTCGCCTCGCATAATTTCACCATCATGCATCCCGAAACCATGCCCATCACCGAGCAAATCGCCTTGTTCGAGCAGGCAACCGAAATCGCCGGCGAATATGGATCGGGCCTCCACAACACGATTTTTTCGCGCCCTTTTACCAAAGTGATGGTGCTGCGCGGTAATCAGGGACATCCCGGCTTCCTGCAATCGGGCATTGGCGAGATTATGGACCAGCCCACCGGCTATGTGTTTGGCAACACCCAGGAGCAAGCGGGCGCCCAAATCACCGAATTCGCCCTCGATGATGTGCGCACCGGCCTCGATGTCGCCTTCAGCGGCGATTTATGGTGATCGACGCACCCGATGTTTAATCCTCGCTTCACCGATGCCGACGCCGCGCGCCTGCTCACCGATCAGCATGTCCACGCGCATGCTTTGCTACACAGCGCCCTAACCGATCACCCGCCGCGCGCCGCCCAACTGCATGATTGGCTACGCACCCATCATGATCGGTTGCAGTCAAACCCTCAACATATCCATGATGCCGGGTTCATCCAAATTGTCCAAAGCCACGCCCTCGCTCTCTCGCGCAGTGGCGAGCATGACGCTGCCCTAGCCTGGGGCCGTGCTGCTTACAGCCTCAGCCGCCGCTTCGCCCATGGGTGGTTTGCCCTCCTCGATATCGTCATCGCGGCGGGTGCGATCCCATCGATCAGCAGCCGATCAATCCCGGTCGGTCGCATCGGTAATTCTGGACCGCTGATCCCACCGCGCTTGATGCAATTCTGGGACAGGCCCGTCCCGCCCGCCGATGTCGGCGCGCTGATGGACAAAATGCAGAGCATGAACCCGCAATGGTTCTATCACCGGATCACTGATGCCCGCGCCCGACAATTTCTCGATCAGCATTTCGGCCCGCGCGTGGTGGCCGCCTATAATACGCTGAGCCATGTCGCCGCCCGCTCAGACCTGTTTCGCGCCTGTTGGCTCTATCAACGCGGCGGCGTGTATGCCGATGCGGATGAAGACTGCACCAGACCGGTTGAACATATTCTCCCATCCGGTAGTCGCTTCGTGCTGAGCTGGTCGAACGGGGCGCCCTCTTGCATCAATAACTGGTTCGTCGCCATCGCCCCGGCCCACCCGATGATGAAGCGCATTATCATGCTCGCTTTGCACCAAATCGAGGAGACGGTGCGGCGCAATCTCAAACTCAATGCCTGGGTGCTGACCGGACCTGGCGTGTACACCATGGCCTGCCTGGATTGCATCACCCTCGACCCTGCTTGTTATGACATCAGCGATTTATCGCTGATCAATGAAGTCGAGTATCGCCGCACCCTTAAATCACCCGAAATGCTCGCCTATCGCCACGACCCGAAGGCAAACTGGCGATTGGAAAATCTTGCGTAATTAACGAACCCCAAACCAACCGAGAGAGCGTCCCGATGAACGAATTAGAAGAATTTTTCTACAATAAACCGCACCGCATTTGTCAGAAATGGGCGCATTATTTTACCATCTATGACCGTTATTTGCGGAAATTCAAAAGCAATGAGCAATTCAAAATGCTGGAAATCGGTGTTTCGCAAGGCGGCTCGCTCGATATGTGGCGCCATTATTTCGGCCCGCATGCCTTGATCGTCGGCATCGATATCAGCCCGCATTGCACCGATTTCGCCACCGAACACACCAAAATCCGCATCGGCTCGCAATCGGATCGTGGCTTCCTCGCCACCATCATCGAGGAATTCGGCATGTTCGACTTTATTCTCGATGATGGCGGTCACACCATGGAGCAGCAAATCACCTCATTCGACATGCTCTACCCGCAGGTCGCCATCGGGGGTCGCTATATCGTCGAAGATTGTCACACCAGCTATCATGAGCAATTTGGCGGCGGGATCAGAAAGCCTGATAGCTTCATGGAATTCGCCAAGCGCAAAATCGATGAGCTGAATGGCCGCCATGTCCAGGGCTATCACGCCGAATTCCACACCGATTTTATGCGCCAAACCTCATCCATGGCGTTCTATGATAGCGTGGTGATTTTCGAAAAAGATCAGATTCCTGACATCGTCTCGGTCCAGGCAGGCGGGTAGAGGGCAAATCATGTTGGTTGTAGCATTTAGAACACACGTATGGGATGAACATGTCGACTATCTCGCTCGGCGAATCTATGCCTCTGCGGCGGGTTGTGAATTTGTTATCTTAGCGGATGAGACGCTTCAGACGTTTGACACCACTCCATTTTTGAAGATAGCTCATACGGTCGACTTCTCAGAATTCGGGTTACCTCTTTATCCCACTAATCGGTCGATGTGGTATAACGCTGATTACCCTTTATACAGGCTTCGTAAAGAACGTCCGGACGCTACTCACTATGCGATGATTGAATATGACGTTTGCGCAACCGTTGATCTCTTCAAGCTCTCCAAGCACGTTGAGGAAGCTGAAATTGACCTGGTCGCAACTCATTTAGAGGATGCAAGTAAAGCGAATTTCCCTTGGCACTCAGGCTTGGTTGATAAGTTTAACGTTCCGTTGAAGGCTCTGATCCCGTTCATGGTTATATCAGGAAGAGCGATTGACCATATGTACGGTAAGAGGCGGGCGATTGTAGAGCATAAATATCCAGAGCAGGAATCTGATTGGCCGTTCTGCGAAGGGTTTATTCCATCTGCATCAGCGGAAATTGAAAACTTTAAATATCTTGACTATAAAACATTATATGGATGTCCGTATTTTTGGGTTGAGGAGCCGATCCATATTGCCGACAAGCGTTGCAATGAGCCAAATAGAATAAATCATCCAGTTATGGGTGGCGCCCGATTTATCCGTGCTCATTTCGAAGGACAAAAAATTCACAAACTTTTCGAAAATCCGGAAAAATCGTTATATAATCTTTCTTTTTATCATCCGAACGAGTATGTTTCATACCTTTTCGAACAAATAAAATTATTTAATTCAGACGATTTGAAAAGCGAATTCATTAAATTATCTGGATTTTGGGGGTGGGATGGTAATCCCTCCTACCAATAAGGGACTTGATAAGTAGAATTTTCTCGGCACATTGCCTGAGGAGATTGGCATGAAAACATCGAGATATAGCGAACCCCAGATTCTTGCGATTTTACGCCAGGCTGAGGGGGGTGTGCCTGTGGCGGATTTGTGCCGTGAGCATGCAATGAGCACAGCGTCGTTTTACAAATGGCGCTCGAGATATGGCGGGATGGACGCTTCGATGGTGTCGCAGATGAAGG
>JAJZEG010000213.1 GCA_021828605.1 Pseudomonadota bacterium
CGGATCATGAGCTTCGGGAGCAACAACGCCCCCCGCGTGGTCAATGCGGGCGCCGAACAGCGCCGCTTGCAAGAAAACGCCGCCCTCGGCATCCCCGCCACCCAGGGCGCAACCCCGCAAACCACCGCTTCCAAACCCGGCATCCTGGGCCGGATCATGAATTTCTTTTAAAGACGAATTGTGTGAACTCACCCGCAAAGGGCGGCGGCGTTGCATCAACTCTGAACTGATGGGGGCGCGATTGAATTTCTTGTCATCGGGCTTGTTGCGCGCAAATCGGGAAGCCGGAAATGCTTTGGCGCTGTGGAGACAGATGCAATAAGGAGCTCTTAAGGTATTAACCAGCGGGTACCCATAATACATCATCACGCCCATCATCATTGAGCACGCGCGCCAGCACAAATAACAAATCCGATAATCTGTTTAAATAGGGTATTAACAATGGTGAAATGGCCTCAGTCGCACTTAATTCCACCAGTTCTCGTTCCGCTCGACGCACAGATGTTCGCGCAAGATGTGCACGACACGCAGCTTCTGTCCCTCCCGGCAAAATAAAGCTTAGTAAAGGGCGCAACCGATGATTGTATCTCGACAAATTCTCTTCTAAAACAATGAGATAGCTCTCATCAATCTGCGGCCCGCTCGTCCGTTCACCTGGCGTAGCAAGGTCGGCGCCTAAATCGAACAAATGATTTTGCACTTGTCTAATCAACGTCTGAATAACATCTTTATTATCGCACGCCGCGCGCAAGAATCCAAGGGCACAATTCGCTTCGTCCAGCGCGCCAAAAACTTTTATCCGCCCATGATCCTTACGCACGCGCTCTCCGTTGGCTAACGAGGTTTCCCCCGCGTCCCCACCCCGCGTGGTAATTCGATCCAATTTCACCATAACCGCTCCTGCTTGCCGTCGATCAGCCGAGCAAAACACCTTCGCGCTTTGCTTTAACATCGGGTTCGATATGAATAGTAATCACCACGCCGGGAATTTCCAGCTTCAACGCTGCCTCGATCCGGTCGCAAATCGCATGCGCCGCCGCCACACTCATCGCACCCGGCACCACCAGATGAAACTCCAGAAACCGCGAACTGCCCGCTTCGCGCATCCGCAAATCATGCGCTTCAATCGCCCCGTCGCCATGGGCGCGTAGCAAGGCCCGCACCCGTTCGGTGACCTGCGGCGAGGGCGCCCGATCCAGCAACGTGCTCAACGAGCGCACCACTGTCCGCATCCCGATCACGGTAATTTCTCCCGCCACCACGATCGCGATCACCGGGTCTAAAATCGGCAACCGGAACAAAATCGCCGCACCCAACCCCCCTAAAATGCCCAAGGTGGTGAATGCATCGGCAACCAAATGTCCCGCATCCGCAGCAATCGCCGGGTGGCGCGCGGCAGCCCCTGACCGGTGCAAATAAATCGCATAAACCGCATTCATCGTCCCACCCGCCGCATTCAAACTCAGCGCGAGGGCCGCATGGCGTGGCAAAGCAGGATGGCTGATATCAACCAACACCCGCTGGAGGATCAGCATCGCTGCGATAACGATCATCACCCCTTCGGCAACCGCGCTGAATAATTCAGCCTTGGCATGCCCATAAGGATGCTCCCGATCCGCAGGCTTCGCCGCCGTGCGCAACGCGTAGGTCAGCAGAATCGCCGCAGCGACGTTAACCAAGGATTCCAGCGCGTCGGCGAACAAGGCCGAACTCAAACTAATATGCCAGGCAATCAGCTTCAGCGCGAACACAACCAGCCCCAGGACAATACTGCCCTGGGCCAAGCGAAGCGGGTTCAAGGCGCGCCGGTCAGTCACGCGCCCTGATACCCTGTTCGCGGCGCGGATTACAGCCCGAACCGCCCACGCAGACCAAATAGAAAATTTTCCCCGGGAATCTGCAATCCATTCACCGGCTCAAAGCGCGAATTGGTCAAATTCCGTCCGGTCGCAAACAGGCTGACCGCCCGATTAACCCGGTAGCTGACGGTCAAATCGGCAATGGTCCCTGCTTTGGCCAGCCCGATGCCGGACGGATAGCCATTATTTGCATATAAATAATCCGAGAACCGCCCGACATAGCGCACCACCGGCTCAATCCGCAGAACCGGCACCGGTCGAATATCGAGCAGGATCGATCCGGTATTTTCCGGCCGCCGCAACAAGGCGCTGCCCGACGCACCGTCGCGCGCAAGGGTTCGCGTATAATTCAACTTCGCCGAAACCCACGCCGCCGGGCGCACATCGAGCGTCAGCTCCACCCCATGGATCCGAGCCTGCGCAATATTCTGCTCGGTTGACGTCCCGTTCGGCAAATAGGCGAAACTGATCAAATCCTTGATGGTATCGTGAAAATACATCAGCCCCAAAGTCACCGCACCCTGGCGGGGCAGGGGCAAACGCGTTGAAAACCCGGCCTGATAGCCGAGGCTGCGTTCGGGATGCAGTTTCGGATTGCCCTGATAACCAAAACTATCCACCCCGTATAAATCATAAAGCGACGGCGCCAAAAACCCGCTCCCGATCGAGCCCTTGAACCGGGTTGCGATACGCGGCACGTCAAGCACCGCCCCCGCCCGCTCGGTGAGCACATTGCCATAGCCCTGCACGGAGTCATCGCGCAGCGCCGCTTGCACCGATAAATCGCGCGCGATGACTGTCTGCATCCCGGCATGACCCGACAAGGTCGTCTGGGCAGCATGCACGGTGGACACATAGGGAGATCCAAAAAAACTCTCGTTCAAATCCTGATACGCGGTATCGCGATTGCGCACGACACCAAACACCACATCACTTTCGCGAAAGGCGCCCGCTCGCGGCAGATGCACGATATTGTTGAACTGAATCGTCGTCCGATCACCCCGATACGCACTGTTGCCCGCGAACCCGTTCGGATCAATCGGATCAAGCAAAGTCAAATAGCGCCGGTCGTCCTGACTGTGCGCAACCACCAACGACGTCACCCAACGCCGGGCGATCACGCGCGATTTGATGCCGAACCGAACGAAAACAGTCGAATCATAACTATTTTCATACGGATCATCGAATACCGGAAACCCCAAATCCGGGTAAATCGTACCATCCTGACGCGCGCGCGCAATCAGCGAAATCCGCGTCCCCGCAACCGGTCGATAGCCCACATTGATCGCGGCCAATTTATAGCGAAACGGGTCACGATGCCCTGCGTAAACACTGAGCCGTCGCGCGGTCGCGTCAAACCCGGCTTGCTCAATGGCCGACAAAGTGAGCGCATAATCAAATTTCCCGCTGGTCCCTGATAAGGTCGCGCTCGCTTCACCCTGGCCAGGAAATCCGCCGCCCAGCGTATAATCCAAATGAGCCTTGCCATGTCCGCGCTTGCTAATCAGATTAATCACGCCACCGATCGCACTGGAGCCATACAGGCTGGACATCGGCCCGCGAACCACCTCAATGCGCGCTAAATCGCCAATTCCGGTATTGCCGAAATTGAACGCACCATTCGCCACCGAGGGATCATTCACCGGCACCCCATCGCGCAAAACCAGCACATCCTCGGAATTCGCACCCTGCACAAAAACCGAGGCCTGATTACCCGGTCCACCCGACGGCACCACGGTTAAGCCCGGCACTGTCTCTAACGCCTGGGTCAAGGTGCTAACCCCCCGTCGCGCCATCTCGGCGGCGGTAATCACCGTGACATCAGCCGGGGTAACACTGAGCTTGGTTGGAACATAAGAGGCGGTGACGCTTTGCACGTGAACCGTATAGGATGTTTTAGTTAAAGGCTGCGCTGATTGCGCTTGCGCCATAACGGTAAAAATAGTAATACTAACACATGAGCAACCCAGCACATGCCGCAGTGACTGTTTTCGGCGAAAATCTAACATCGATACGCTCCGCATTCGCACGCTTGCCCTCGGGCTCACGGCTCACCAACAGGACGACCGATGACATCGGGACTTTAACCCTTCGCACCTGGTGCACCCCGCCCAGATCCGCGCCTTTGGTCTCGATGAAGGCCGGTCTCCTGGCTCATGGATCATCAGCGGCTTCCGCCTTCTCACCGGTTGTTATCCAAACCGGCAATGGCACGTCAGAAGCGCCTCACCATTCACAGTTGCGGGGGCAGCCGCAGCTTCGCCTCAACTCGTATTTAGAGCGCGGCGTTCTGCATTCCCGTTTCAGCCCTTTCGGGCCACCGTCATCTGCGTCTGCGATAACGCTTTCTCGGCCTCGGGCGCAAGAGGCAGCCATACACCGCATCGCGTTCCGATATTTTCCGTGCTCTCGATTACAAATCGTCCCCGATGCCGCGACACCGCGTGTTTGACAATCGCCAACCCTAACCCGGTTCCCCCCACGGTGCGGCTGCGTCCTTTATCGACCCGGTAAAATCGTTCCGTCAGTCGGGGGATATGGTCGCGGGCAATTCCGGGTCCGTCATCAATCACCTCGACCAAAATCCCGGGCAGCGGAAATAGGTCAGTGGGCGTCAAGGTGGTTTGGATTTTCACCACACCGCCACGCTTGCCGTATTTGATCGCATTGTCCAATAAATTGGTGAATATTTGAGTAAGCTGACCCGCATCACCGCGCAGGTCAGGCAGCGTTTCGGGCATGTGCAAGTCCAGCCGCGTCTCTTGTTGAGCCATCAAGGGCGCCATAAATCCGGCCACCTCCTGCACAACCTGTGCCACCGCCACCCATTGCTCGGGTGGTTGATGCTCCATCATTTCGATTCGCGACAGACTAAGCAAATCGGCGATAATGCGTTGCATCCGATCGGCCTGCTCGGCCATGATACCCAAAAATTGCTGGCTGGCCTCGGCATCGCCCGCAGCTGGCCCCCGCAGCGTCTCAATAAACCCGATCAAGCTGGTTAATGGTGTGCGCAATTCATGGCTGGCATTCGCCACAAAATCTTGGCGCATCTGATCCAGTCCGCGCTCACGGGTCCGGTCGATGAGCAGCATAAACAGCGGGGCGCTCGGCCCATCCGCAGCCCTAATCAACACCGCATCCAAATCACGCGGTATCGGCGCCGCCAGGCTGATCGAGGCGCGCACCGGCTGCGCAGCGGTCTCGGCTTGCGCAATCGCTGTCCGCAATCCCGGATGACGCAGCAACGCCTGGGCGTCGGCGCCATAGGCCCGCTCCGCAGAGGGGTTTTGCCACACCACCCGTTGCGCCCCCCCTTCATGACCAAGCCGAAACAACGCATCAGGCAAGCGGTCGAGCAACGCTTGATTGGCGGCGGCAACCGTCGTCAGCCGACTAAGCTTGTCGCGCTCGGCGACAATGGTGCGAATGGCGCTCAGGGCGAGCGGACTCAACCCGGGCGTAATCAAGCGCAATTGATCGAGCGAGGCCTCTTCCACCGAGCGTCGAAACGCCGCCAAATCGCGGGCCAAAATCAGTCCAGCACCACCCGACCAGACAACCGTGCCGATCAACGCCATG
>JAJZEG010000152.1 GCA_021828605.1 Pseudomonadota bacterium
AGCACAGCATCAGACTTCGCTGGTGTGGCCTCGATTTTATCCAATTCAGTGCCGAGCGGCAGGATAAAAAACAACGCATCAAACAAGGCGTTGCAATATTCCTGCACCACATAGGTCGCCCCGGCATAGCCCATGAACGGCGTGCCGGTCGCACGGCGAATAATCGCGCCGGGAAACGAGGCCGGAATATACATCGCCCGGCTGCCCGCTTCTGCGGCATACATTCGCTCATTATACGAGCCAAACAACACCAAAGGCGGATTATCGCCAATCAGCCGCCGCACCGCATCGTTATCGGTCTTAACACCAGGTTTGCGCTCGATCGCGAAATTGCACGGTATGCCCAGCTCCTCATGCAATAACCGATGCAGCCCGCGCGCATAGGTCTGCGTCGCCACCACCCCAAAACTGGCGGTGGCAAAAAAATCCTGGGTTACGCTCCGCCATAAATCCCAAATCGGCTTGATCGTCTCCGCCTTCTCGCGGGCAATAAACGGCTCGGGGTCCAGCCCGGTCAATTCACCAAGCCTGCGCAAAAAATTGGTGGTGGCAAAAATCCCCATCGGCGCCATCAAATAGGGCTTGCCCAACTCCTCGCATAACTTCCGACCAAACTCATGATACAAGCAAATATTCACGCTGGCATCAGCAAGGTTTGGAATCTCCTTAATATCGGTGCCCAGCGGAAACACCATATTAATCTCAGCACCCATCCCCTCAACCAGCCGCCTGATTTCCGCCAAATCCGAGGGCATATTAAACGTGCCATAAATCGGCCCGATCAAATTAATCAGCGGCTTTTCACTGGTCCGCGCCACCCGTTTGCCGCGCGCCTGACCAAATTCATTCCACAGCCAAACCAAAGCCCGATCCGCACTCTGCCACTGATCCTCATCGATGGTGCGCGGTAAAAACCGCTTCAGGTTCGAGCCTTCCGGCGTTACCCCGCCGCCAATCATCTCGGCAATACTGCCAGTCACCACCACCGCAGGCTGCTTCTGATCCCCCACCGAGGCCGCCCGTTTCATCGGCCCCTCAGTGCCACTCATCGAGAGTGCGTCTTCATCAAGCCCGGTCACCACAATCGGCAATTCATGCGGCGGCAACGCATCGGTGTAATGCAGCACCGCCGTCACCGGCAGATTTTCGCAGCCCACCGGCCCATCAATCACCACGCGCAGCCCCTTAATCGCGCTGAAAGCGTAAACCGCGCCCCAATAGCCACCGGCCCGATCGTGATCCTGAACTAACATGCCGTCACCACGCTCGGCACGGTCGCCGGATTCTTCGCAGGCGGATCAAAAAAACTGATCATCCGGGCAAACCGCTCGCGACCCCGGCTCTGGGTATTCACAATCGCCGCCAGCGCAGCCGCCCCCGCCGCGCCAAAGACCGGTCGCGCCGAGACAATATTGGTGAAATAAACCGCAGGAATGCCCAGCTCTTTTGCCGCCTGCACCAAAGGCGTGGTGCCCAACGCCAAATCCGGATTAACCTCACGCATCGCCGCCAAATCCTGCTCGAGCGACGCGCGATATTGCACATGGGTTCCCTGCGCTTCGAGCCAGGCCCGATCCGCATCGCTCCATTCGGTGCGCGCTAACGCCGTGCCCACATAAGGGATCGTCGCCCCCGCCTCGATCAACAGCCGCGCAATCAGCAATTCCGAGCCCTCATAACCCGATACAATCATCCGCGCCTCAACCGGATTAGCCGCCATCACCGCCCGGATCGGCGCCAACGCGCGGGCCTTGGCGCGATCAATCGTTTTAGTATCGATATTCACCGCGCGCCCAATCGCCTCCAGCCAGTCAGCGGTCGCCGCCTCTCCCACCGGCGCGGAGCCGACAATCGCGCGCCCTGCCTCGCGAAACTCCCTGATACTCGCGGTATAAAATGGATGTACCGCCGCAGCGATTGCACAATCCAGGGCGCCATATAAGTCACGCCATTCGCGCGCTGGAATCGCGGGGCTCACCGAAATACCCATCGGTGCTAACAACGCGGCGACACCGGGCGGATCGGCGGGAAACAACTCACCGAGCAAGGTAACTTTCGGCCCGTCTGCGCGCGGACCACACGGTCGCGCCACAGCACCTGCCTCGGCTTCAAGCCGCGCATAGCGCAGCATCGCCCCCGCTAACACATCCTTCGCCTCGGCATGGGTCGGCACCCCAAAGCCGGGCACATCAATGCCAATAATCCGCACCCCATCAATCTCGCGCGGCAACAAATCAAGCGGCACGCCCGACGCAGTCGGCACGCATAAATTAATCACCACCACCGCATCATAATCGGCAGGTCGCGCGGTTTCACGCACCGCCTTGCGAATATCCTCAAACAACTGCCCGGTCACTAACGTCTCGGAGTCAAACGGCACATACCCGACGCTGCGGCGCGCGCCATAAAAATGCGAGGTGAAGGTCAGCCCATACACACAGCAGGCCGAGCCGGAGAGCAACGTCGCCACCCGCCGCATGCGCAAACCCACCCGCAGCGCGCCAAAGGCCGGACACATTGATTGCGGCTGATCATGCGGCCCTTGCGGATAATCCGCCGCGAGCTTGGCCAGTGCTTCCGTTTTTCCCGCCGTTCGCGCCGCCGCCAGCATGGTTTCCTTGCCGCCATGACAGGAAGAGCCGGTCGGCGGGGCAGGGGAGGGGGTGACGCCATCCGGCGGGGTCATCGCTCAAGCCCCCTCATAAACCACTTCGAGCGAGGGCTTGTTCAACACATCCGATCCACACATATCCTCAAGAGTTGCCGGTTTCAGCACCACCCCGCGCCCCACCGCCTCTCCCTTGAACAGGCCAAGCAACGCCTCATGGGTCAGCGGGTTCGGGCGCACCGGCGGCGCCTCGGCCACCTGCACACCGAGCGCCTCAAATAACGGCGCCCACCGACCCCCCATCTGACCAACAATTTCATAATTGGCCGATTTACGCCGAATATCCTCATCCGCCGGGATCGCCGCTAACACCGGTATGCCCACCGCGTCAGCAAAAGCCTGCGCCTCGCCGGTGCCATCATCCTTGTTAATCACCAAGCCAGCGACGCCAACATTGCCGCCGAGCTTGCGAAAATAATCCACCGCCGAGCAGACATTGTTAGCGACATAAAGCGACTGCAAATCATTCGAGCCGACCACGATCACTTTCTGGCATAAATCCCGGGCAATCGGCAGTCCAAACCCGCCGCACACCACATCGCCGAGAAAATCGAGCAACACATAATCGAAATCCCATTGATGAAATCCCAATTTATCCAGCAGCTCGAAGCCATGAATAATCCCGCGCCCGCCGCAGCCGCGCCCCACTTCCGGCCCGCCCAATTCCATCGCGAACACGCCATCGCGCTTGAAACACACATCACCAATCTGCACCGCCTCGCCAGCGGCCTTCTTGCGCGATGAGGTTTCAATAATGGTCGGGCAGGAGCGTCCGCCAAACAATAACGAGGTGGTATCGCTCTTGGGATCGCAGCCAATCAGCAGCACCCGCTTGCCAAGTTGCGACATCATATATGAAAGATTGGCCAGGGTGAAACTTTTACCAATCCCGCCTTTGCCATAAATCGCAATAATCTGGGTCTTTTTCCCGGACCCCCCGCTCAAGCTCGCAGCAATCTCAATATCGGGCGCAACGCGGCCAGGGTTGGCGTTCATGCGTGATGTCTCCAGTCGATGAGCAGCTTCAAACAATCGGCGGCGTCGAAAGCGGTATGGTATGCCTCAGCCGCCGCATGAGCGGGGGCGTGATGGGTGATCAACCCGTCGAGCGAAAGCTGGCGCGCGCGCAAGCAGGCGAGCACTTGATCCAAATCTTCGCTCTGCCATTCAGCAGCAATCGCAATCGTGATTTCGCGCATGAAAGCCGGCGCAAAGGCGAAATCGACCCGTCCTGGATAAAATCCGGCAAGGATCAACCGACCCTGCCGCGCCAAGCGCGCAATCGCCTGATCCAAAATCCCGACATCACCGCTGGCATCAATCACACAGCGATAATCGCGCCTGGAATCACTCTCCGGCTCGATGACGTCATAACCAGCTCCCGCCTGCATCCGTTGGGGATGGCGCTCCCACACCATCGGCGCCTGTCCCGCCGCCACCGCGAGCCGGGCCAATAACCGCCCCAACACCCCGTGGCCAATAATCAACTCGGGCGGAGCTCCCGCCATGCGCAACGCATGCTGCGCGGTCGCCGCTAACGCGAGCAACACGCCCTGCTCACCCAAATCTGGCTCAATCGCAATCGCCCGTGCAGCGGGCAACACCACCCGCGCGGCATTGCCGCCAAACAGCCCGCGCACATCGCCAAAACAGCGCGCGCCCGGCACAAACACACTCTCGCCAATCCGCGCGCGGTTCACCCCGGTCGCCTCGGTAATCCGCCCGACCGCCTCATAGCCCGGCACCAGCGGATACCCCATGCCGGGAAATGGCGGCATCTCGCCCGACCAGAGCAATTTCTCGGTCCCGGCACTAACCCCGCTCCAATCGATCTCGACCAGCACATCCGTCTCACCCGGCAGGTCCAGCGCCAACCGCCGCAGCATCACCTGCTGGGGCTGGTCAATAACCACGGCCATACTGTCAAGGGCGGAGCGGAAGGCCACGTTTCTCTCCAGATAACTATTTTACGCGATGCGTCCTAATCGGTGACGGCTTAACCGTAAGCTGAACCTGACACATACACTTGTCAATCAAAACTTACACACAAGCCATGATTTAGGTTCATCGCAGCGTCGATCCCGCTGGCGCGACCAGCATCGAGGTCAGCAAAGGCTGCCCGGTCGCAATCTGTTTCGGGCGCGCGAATCCGGCTTGGCCCAACATCGCGGTAATTTCGGCAACCCGGCGCGGTCGCCCCCGACCCATCGCGCGCAAATAAAACCCGAAATACGCATCCCCCATCGCCGCCGCACCGGCCACACCGGCCATCGGCTCGGCAATCAACAGGCTCCCGCCCGGCGCCAAGGCCGCCCGAACCGCGCGCAGCAAAGCCAGCGCCTGCGCATCGTCATGATCATGCAAAACCCGAATTAAACTGATCAAATCAGCGCCCTGCGGCAGCGCATCGCGATGCATATCCCCGGCAAAAACCCGCACACGCCCCGCCAAGCCCGCAGCACGAAACCGCGATTCCGCCAACGCCGCCACTGGCGGTAAATCAAACAACCACAGGTCCGTGCGCGGCGTGCGCGCCGCCACCGCCTGCAAAAACCGCCCATCGCCGCCGCCCACATCCAGCAGCACCCGATGCCGCGTGAAATCATATCCCGCCAAAATCTCGGCACTGATCATCGGCTGCGACTCCGCCATCAGTCGCGAATAATCCGCCGCCTGCGCGCCGCTCGCCGCGTCATAAGGCCAAAACCGCGCCAGATCGCCCGGTCGCTCGCCGCGCAGCAACGCCACCGGATCGGCCAAATCTCGATAT
>JAJZEG010000050.1 GCA_021828605.1 Pseudomonadota bacterium
GATTCCACCCAGATGATTATCGCGCTTAGCGTGTTTCTCACATGATGAGAAACACGCTGCTCCTATTTTGGCGGGCAATTTCAATCATCTGAGTGGAATCTTGTGATTCCACCCAGATGATTATCGCCCTTAGCGTGTTTCTCACATGATGAAAAACACGCTGCTCCTATTTTGGCGGGCAATTTCAATCATCTGAGTGGAATCTTGCGATTCCACCCCGATGATTATCGCCCTTAGCCTTCCATCCTGCCGCGAAGTATGACAACCTAAGCGTGTTATGAAGCAGGGTAGGCTGGCGATGAGCGAGGTGTCGGCGTTGGGGAATCGGGGGTCGCACCGGACCCGGTTGCTCGACCGGCTGTTGCAGGCGGGAGCAGAATCGCTCACGGATCACGAAGTTTTGGCGATGATTTTATCAGCCGCCGCGCCAACCAGCGACAGCTCGGGTACAGCGCACCAATTAATCAAGCGTTTCGGGTCGTTTTCCCAGGCCATCACCGCGCCGTTGGCCGAGTTGATCGCGATTGACGGGGTTGGCGAGGCGGGGGCGGCGGCGCTGAAACTGGTGCAGGCCGCGGCAGGGCGACTGGCCCCTGCGGGATGGCTGGCGCAGGGGGCGCCGGTTTATCGGCCGTTAGTGCATAATTGGGATCGGCTGATTGAGTATTTGACCGCCATTCTGGCGCGTGAGCGGGTTGAACAGATGCGCATCCTGTATTTGGATCGGCGCAATCGGTTGATCGCTGACGATGTCGAGCGGCTTGGGGTCATTGATTATTGCACACTCGATCCGCGCTTGCTGATCAAGCGCGCGCATGACAAGCAAGCGAGCGCGATTATTTTGGTGCATTTTCATCCCCACGGTGCGCCGGCGCCCTCCAGCGCCGCCATCGCACTGGCGCGCGCCCTTAAGCAAGCCGCCACCGGACTCGCGATCGTGCTGCATGATCATGTGATTATCGGCGGCGGTGCCTGGGTGAGTATGAAACGGCTCGGCTTGTTATGAAGCCCAACCGGTCAACACGCCGAGTTGCAGCGTGACCGCAGCCACCCTGTCCGGTGGCGCCAAGCGGGCGAGTGCGTCGGCGAATAATAGATCTGGCGGGATGGTGCGCGCCCGCGCGATCAGGGCGTTCGACTCGCCCGCATCCTGCAGGTCGCGCAACAGGCCGAGCCGGTCGCGATATTCAAAGCGGATACTGTCACGCTCGGCGACCGGCAGCGCGAATCCTGCGCGTTGCAGCAAGGCAGCGCAATCGGCCAATTCGGGGAATGGCGCGATGCGCGGCGCGGCGCCGCCGGTCAAGGCGATATCCGCATCGAGCAGGGCTGTCCGTAATTCGGCCAAACTGCCCGCCAGCGGCAGGCTGGCGAGGAACAATCCGCCGGGGCGCAACATGCGGCGCAACTGCACCAGGGTTCCCGGCAAATCATTCACCCAATGCAGCGCGCAATGGGCGATAATCAAATCGAATGATTGCGCCGCGAAGGGGATGGCTTCCGCATCAATCACCACATCCGCAAAGAGCGGCGTTGCCAGATCAGCACAGATCACCGGGATCCCGCGTGCCGCGAGCAAAGGGGCCACCGCGCCACGCCCGCCAATATCGAGCGCGCGGGTGAATTTTACCGCGCTGTCATCGAGCCGGTCGAGTACCCGGCTGGCCAGCTCATCGAGCACCGGGCGCAGGCGGGCGAGGCGGGCGGCCGCGCGGCGCCGATGCGCGCGCTTGGCTTTGGCATCAAAAATGATTGTCTGGCTCATCGATGTCTGTTTGCACGCCTTCCCGCCGACGGAGAAGCCCTGATGTGGTTAATGGCCAGCAGCCTGTTGAACGCCGTGCTTCCCGCGCATTGCCTGGGATGCAGCGACATTGTGGATCAAAATGGCTTGCTGTGCGGCGATTGTTTCAAAACCATCGACTTCATCACCGATCCGGTCTGTCGTCAGTGCGGGATGCCTTTGGAGCATGATGAAGGACTATGCACCAGCTGCGATTGGGCGCCCCAGCGGTTTCGCGCGGCGCGGGCGGCCCTGCGCTACGGCCCCGGCGCCAAGCGGCTCATTTTACCGTTCAAATACTCGGATCGACCAGAAGCGGCGCGCGGCCTTGCGACGCTGATGATGCGCCCCGGCGCGTTGATGCTCGCCCAGGCCGATTATGTGGTGCCGGTGCCCCTGCATCGGCGGCGATTGGCGCGACGCGGCTACAACCAGGCCGGATTATTGGCGCGCGCGCTTGGCAAGGTCGCGAAACGTCCGGTGTTGATCGACGCGCTGGCCCGCACCCGCGCCACCCCTGCCCTCGCCTCGCTCGACCAAGATGCGCGCGCGCAATGGATGTCCGGCGCGATCACGGTGCGCGCCCATCGGCGCGCCCAGATGGCGGGCAAGGTTATTGTGCTCATCGATGATGTATTGACCTCGGGGGCGACCGCCTCGGCTTGCGCCGGGGCCTTGCTCGACGCGGGCGCCGAGGCGGTGGATGTGTTGGCGCTGGCCCGCGTTGCTGACCAGAACGACGATGAGGATTATGCGTAACAGGTTAGGCTGAAAAACAATCAAAGCGCGGCACGCCCCTTGTGTGGCCGCACGACTTGCGTATGTCTCCGCTTGGAGATCATGATGCCGCAGATTGAAATATATACCCAAGCTTTTTGCCCGTATTGCAGCCGCGCGGTGAGCCTGCTGCGCCGCAAGGCCGTGGCCTTCACCGAAATCGATGCGCCCAATGGCAGCGCCGCGCGGCGCGATGCCCTCGCCCGTTCGGGCGGACAATCGACCGTGCCGCAGATTTTTATCGATGGGCGCTCGATTGGCGGCTGCGACGCGTTGATGGCGCTCGAGCAAGGCGGCGCGCTCGACAGGCTGCTGGCGGTTTGAACGCGCTACCCGCGATGCGCGCCGATTGGACCCGATGAGGTCGGGGTATCGATGATCCATTATGCGTTACGCTGCGCCGAGGGTCACGGCTTTGATGGCTGGTTCAAAGGCAGCGCCGAGTTCGACCGGTTGGCGCAGGCGCATTTGCTGTCATGCCCGCATTGCGGCGTCGACAGAGTGGACCGCGCGATGATGGCGCCCCGGATTAGTAAAGGAAAGCGCGGCCAAGAGCGCACCCAGCCTGATATCGAACCGAGCTTGACATCAGAGGCCGATACGGCACCGCCGAACCGACCCCTGCGCGCGCGGGCCGATGGGGCGGCTGTGAGCAAGCCTGCGCCAAATGCCGCACTTGGCGCACCGATCCCGGATGCGGTGCGCGCGGTTTTGGCCAAATTGCGCGCAGAAGTGGAGGCGCAGTGTGATTATGTGGGTGACCGGTTCGCGGACGAGGCGCGGCGGATTCATCAAGGCAGCGCCCCGGCGCGTGGTATTTATGGGGAAGCAACGCGCGACGATGTGGAGATGCTGATCGAGGACGGGATCGATGTTACACCGATCCCGTTGGTACCCCGCGCTGATAGTTGAAATTGGCGAGTCTGGATTTTTACTGCGCTTTTTTCGGGTCTTTGATTTTTTTGAGCTGCTGCGCGTTGAGTTCCTCGGCGGTGAGTTTTTTCTGCTTGGCCAGTTTTTTCTCGTGGACGGCCAGCTCATGACCGGCGATGCAGCCCCCCAGGGCACCAAGGATGGCATGGTGATGGGCTTCATGCCCGGCGATGCCGCCGACCACGGCGCCCGATAGGCACCCGACCGCCTGGGCCTGACCGATGGAACCGGCAATGAGCGCAAAAACGACGGTGGAGCGAATTAGGGTGGTTTTTACCATTATTGAAGCCTCCTCATGATGATGCGCTACGATAACATCGCCATTTCGGATTGTCACGTAATTGTGAACGCGACCGGATTGGATTGCTGATCAGCCTGCGTTTACGCGGCGGCGGACCATTGACCGCCTTGTTCGGTTGCCCGCGCTTCGGTTTGTAATTTGAGTAAATGGGCCAGCACGTTGCGTTCGGCGGCCATTTTCAGCATCGGGTGCTGCTTGGCGTAGAGTTTGGCGGCGAGGTCGGGGATGGTGCTGGGCTCGGCGCGCAACGCATCGAGGATGGCCGCTTCGCGGCGATGGCGATGGGCCAGCATTTCGGTGACCAGATCGCGCGGATGCCAGAGCAGCGGGCCGTGGCCGGGCAGGTAAGCCACCTCGCTGCGCGGCAGCAGCAGGTTCAGGCTGGCATAATAAGCCAGCATATCGCCATCGGGCGGATTGACGATGGAGGATGACCAGGACATCACATGATCCGCGCTGAACAGCACCGGACCGGTGCCCGGCGCGTCCCAGGCGAAGGCCAGATGGTCGCTGGCATGGCCGGGCGTGTGCAGCACGGTGAGCCCGGCCAGATTATCCCCATCATTCAGCTTGATATCAGGGGTGAAGGCCACTGTGGCCGAGCGGGCAAAGCCATGGGTCGGTGCGCCGGTCGCGGCTTGGAGCGCGCGGGTCGCACCGCGATGGTCATTATGGGTGTGCGACAGCAAAATCCGGCGAACCGGCTGATCGCCCGCCGCCGTCACCACATCCTGCACATGCTGCGCATCATCGGGGCCGGGATCGAGAATGGTCAGCCCGTCAGGATGAGTGATCAGATAGGTGTTGGTGCCGTGATAGGTCATCACGCCGGGATTGCGGGCGACGACGCGGCGCACGCCGGGGATAACATCGAGCGCGACACCACGGGGCGGTTCAGCTTCGGTCAGAAAGGGCATGGGGATTGCCTAATGGGTGAACCGCCTATCGGCAAGGGCCGATTGCTGGTGGGCTCTTGCCGCACCGGGTCGGCTGCGCCACATCGGGATCATGGATGACAGCGAGATTGACCCCGAAGCGCCGCTGCGGCGCACGCTGGCGCGCTACCGAGCGGTCGCGACCGGATTATTGGTGTTGATGGCGGGGCTGATGGTGCTGGGCTACACCCTGCCCGACACGGTGGCGAGCCTCGCGCTCCGCGAGGCCGCCAAGGCGGGGTTGATTGGTGGGATCGCCGATTGGTTCGCGGTGACGGCGCTATTTCGCCATCCGCTCGGGATTCCGATTCCGCATACCGCCATTTTGCCCGCGCAAAAAGAACGGCTGGGTGCGGCGTTGGGGCGGTTTGTGGCTAATCATGTGTTTACCGAGGCGGATGTTGCGCGGTTTCTGGCGGGATTGGATGTGCCGCATCTGCTCGGCAAATTTCTGGCCGATCCGGCTTTGGCGCAACCGATGGCCGGGGCGATTGCGGAATCGGTGCCGCGACTGCTGGACTCGATTGAGGATGGCCGGGCCAAACGTCTGGTTGGGCGGCTGCTCCCCCGGTTTGCGGGTGGTCCGGCGGCGGGGCGGGTGGTGGCACGGGCTTTGGGCGCGCTGGTGGAAAGTGGCCGGCATCAGGAGGTGTTCAGTTTCGCGCTGGACCAGTTGCGGGAGATTT
>JAJZEG010000371.1 GCA_021828605.1 Pseudomonadota bacterium
AAGCCAATCCAATCGCTCCATGCAGGATGTGCTGACCGAAGCCTCAACCCTGCTTGCGGGATTATCATCGGCGGCCGGTTTGGTGTTAGCGCCCAAATCCGAAGGCCCGATCAAGCATATCGAGTTCGTGCCACTCGGCCCCGGACGCGCCTTGGTGGTGCTGGTCACCGCCGATGGCCAGGTCGAGAACCGGGTGATCGAAACCCCGCCCGGGCTGCCACCCTCAGCCCTGCAGCAGGCAGGGAATTATCTGAACGCCCAGCTCTCTGGCCGCACCTTGACCGAACTACGCGCCCGCGTTGCCGATGATCGCGCGGCGAGCCGAACCGCACTCGACGCCTTGGCCAGCAATGTGGTGGAAGCTGGCTTAGCCACCTGGTCGGCGGAAGGACGGGGCGGCTCGTTGATCGTGCGCGGGCAGGCGCGATTGCTCGCTGATATTGATCAGTTGGAAAAACTGGGCGCGATCCAAACCTTGTTTGATCAACTCGAACATCAGGAAACCATGCTGAAATTGCTTGAACTCGCCGAAGGCTCGGACGGGGTGCGCATTTTCATTGGCGCGGAAAGCAGCGTGTTCGGCACGGCGGGCGTCTCAATGATCGTGGCCCCGGCACGCAACCGCGATGACCGGATCGTCGGCGCCATCGGCGTAATCGGGCCCACGCGAATCAATTATGGCCGAATCATTCCGGTCGTTGACTACACGGCGCGGGTAATCGGGCGATTGCTGGGGTAAGCTGCTCAGTCCAGTGCGCCATGTTGGCGCAAAAACCCGAGCAACGGCAAAATTGGCAGACCAAGGATGGTGAAAAAATCCCCATCAATGCGCTCGAAAAGCTGAATCCCCCGACCTTCCAGCCGATAGGCGCCCACACTGGAGAGGCACGCATCGCCCTCGGCGGCCACATAATCGGCGATGAACCGATCGGACAAGGCTCGCATCGTCAATGTCGGCACCGCCAGATGCTGCCAGATCACCTGATGGCCGCGCACACAACAGACCGCCGTATGCAGTCGATGCCCCTGACCACTAAGCCTACGCAAGTGATCGGCAGCCTCATCGCGCGAGCCTGGCTTATCGAGCCAGTAATCACCCACCGCGAGCATTTGATCAGCGCCAATCACGACGGCAGCCGGATGCCGTGCCGCGACACGCTGCGCCTTGAGCCGAGCCAAAGTTTGCGCGACTGTTCCTGGCTCAGCGCCTGACGCCGCCGCCTCGCTTTTGACAGCGGCTTCATCGATATCCGCGGGCATTACCTGAAATTCGAGGCCCGCATTGCGCAAAATCGCCGCGCGCGACTCTGACCCGCTCGCCAGAATAATCATCCGCCGATGCGCAATAAAGTTGGTCCGTGACTGGCCAGCCAAAGGCTCGCCGCCTCGCGATGCGGCGTCAGCCGCTCAACCAATGACCAAAAAGCCGGGCTGTGATTCATTTCCCGCAAATGCGCCACCTCATGGCCGATCACATAATCCTGAACAAAATCCGGCGCCATGATCAATCGCCAGGAAAACATCACCGTGCCGTCCGCCGCACAACTGCCCCAGCGCGAACTGGTATCCTTGATCCGCAGGCCAGTGATCCGGCTTTTGATCAGCGCCGATTTAGCAGCAGCCTTGGCGGTAAATTGCACGCGCGCCCGCTCGATCAGCGCATCGCGCAACCGCCGAACCAGGAATTCCGACCCGCCGCCGATGGTGATGCTCGGCTCCGGGCGAAGCGAGATCCGCGCCGCGCCGCGCCAGAGCGGATCATGGATGATGCGGTGTGGAATATTATTGATCGGCACCACCCCGCCAGCGCGCCAGCTTCGGGGTTTGGGCAAGGCGGCCAGCCGATCGGCAACCCAGTTTTCATGAGCGCGCAGCAACGCCAATCCGGCATGGCGCGACGCGCGCGGCGGCAAGGTGATCACAATATCGCCATCAAGCGGGCTGATCCGCAGCGCCACCCGCCGCGCGCGATTATTACGGCGCCAGCGCAACCCAGCAGGCCGCCCTGCAATCAGGATTTGTTCCTGATCCGGCGGCGCCTGTCTCATGACCGGCGGCGCGGTTGCCGCACATCGCGCTGCGGCCAGTCAACGATATGATACTCCAAATCCCCCGCGTGATCCTCGCTGATCACCCGACCGGCCACGGTCACGCCCGCGCGATGCGGGCTCAGCCGATCACCGGTAATCAGCGGATGCCATACGGGCAGGCCACGCCCTTCGGCCAAGCGCCGGTAAGCGCAGGAGGGTGGCAGCCAATCGATTTCGGCCAGCATCGGCGCGGTCAAGCCGATGCAATCGGGCACTTCGCGCCGACGCTCGCCATAGTTGCGACATTGGCAACTGGTCGTATCGAGCAACCGGCACGCAACATTGGTGTAAGCGAGCGCGCCGCTCTCTTCATCGCGCAACTTATGCAGACAGCACCGGCCACAGCCATCGCACAACGACTCCCATTCGGCCTCGGTCATTTGATCGAGACGTTTAGCCTGCCAGAATGGTTCCGCGACGGCCTTGGTCATGACCCATGGTAACGCGTGTCACCATGGGATGGAAGCCAATATCAACCGCCGAATCGCGCTAACATCGCCCGCAGCGGGTTCGCACCGGCATTTTGCGCAGCCATATTCACCACAATCTGCCGCGGGCCGACGGTGCGGCCATAATATTGCTGATCCAGACCGGAATCATTGGAAAATACCGACCCGGACAGCGACACCCCGCCATAGAGCCCGCGCGATTTGGAGAAGGTGATAATATCGGCCCCCACAGCAGTTCCGGTCGAGCCACCGATTCCGGCACCAAGGGTCGCAACCGACAGACCCGCATCGGCGCCGACCTTGAACTGACTATTCAGGAACGCGTTGAGCGCCGTCTGATTCATCAGCAGCATCATCACCTCGGCATCCTGCGCGCCGATTTGCAGGCCGAAACTGCCGCTGCCCATGGTATAAAACGCCGGATCCGACCAAGAACCGCTGGCCGCGCGCGACACCAGAACACAATCGCCGCCTTCGCCACCGATGAAAAACCCCGCTTTGAAAATGCGCGGACAAACGACCACCGCCTTAGCCCGGCGCAAGAATTGCGACGCCTGATTACCCGCCGCGCCACCGTTGCCGAGCATGGTTTCAACGGTCAAGGTCGAGCGATCAACCAAGACCTGCGCCCCATTGCCGTTGGCAGCGGACGCGCCGGTGGAACAGGCCGTGAGCGGGGCGGCAATCATCAACGAAACAGCTCCAACGCGCGCGAGCCGATGCTTGAACATGCCGCGCGCGGCGGCCTTGACGACGTGACGAACAGTCATGCGAAATCTCCGTTTGGCTAATCGATCATTCTCTTCATACCGTGATATAAGGAGATTGTGTGGCAATAGCGGAAAAACTACTTAAATTGCAGAATGTTCATTAATTGTTACGGTGCGCCATGCACCCGCGGCGATTGCCGCTGGCGTAACCGCTGGCGTCGGATGCCAGCCAGTATGATATTCCAACACCGTCAGCGATAAATTCTCAATCGCCACACTCAAGGCCTGATGGGCGGTGAGGTCGAGCGCATGCGCCACCGCCGCCCGGATCGCGCCGCCGTGCGAGATTGCCACCACATCCGCACCGAGATGAGTTTGCGCGTGTTTGGTGAGTGCTGCGCCAACCCGGCGGCGCAACTGCGCGAAACTCTCGCCACCCGGCGGCTCCGCGTCGCCGCCGATCGGCCAAAACGGGTGTTCGGCACGCACCCCGGCAAATTCCGTCATGCTGCGACCTTCCCAATGACCAAAACTCTGTTCGATCAGGTCTGGCTCGATGGTGAGCTCGGTCGTGCCATACCCGGCCTGGCTGATCGCCTCAGCGGTGCGGTGGGTTCGGCTGAGCGGGGTGACCAACCAGTGCGCATCACGCGGCAATGCCCGCGCCAAATACGCATAGCGTGGCTGATCGGCCACCATCCGCTGACCACAAACCGGCACGTCGCGCTGGCCGTATAATTCCGCGAGCGCCTCGGGCGCCACAACGGCGTGGCGGATGAGCCAAAATCGGGTGGTGGTGCGCTGCATGATTGGGAAATCGCCCTATTCGCCGATGGAAATCAAGGCGCCGGTGCGGCGCGCAGCGCGGAACTGGGCTGCAAAAACAATCACCGAAACGCCCATCCAAACCATATTGAGCGCAAAGGCTGCGCTGATCTGTCCCCAGGCGGGCGCCTGATGCGCCAAAGCCGCGCGCATGCCCGCAAAAATATGCGCCGCTGGCAGGGCATTTGCCACCGGACGCAGCCAGATCGGCAAGGCGGTGAGCGGATAGAACACGCAGGCTATCGGCGTAAGGCCAAACGCCAAGGTCCAGGCCAACGCCTCAGCCGAGGCGCCATAGCGAAACAGCAGCGACACCACCAGCAGCGCCATCCACCACCCCATCAGGAACAGGTTGAACAGTAATAGGGCCAGCATCGGGCCGATGGCGAACACGTCAAAATGATACAATATCGCCGCGAGAATCGTCGCCGGGGCCAGACCCACCACCGCGCGCAGCACCGACACGCCGAGCAGGCTGATAATCAGCTCATGCGGGCGCAGCGGGCTGACAAACACATGGCCCAGATTGCGCGACCAGATCTCCTCCAGAAACGACAAGGTCACCCCGATCTGCGCGCGCAACGCCACCTCCCACAGTAAAACCCCGCCGATCAGCGCGGCCCCGATCGCCAGCGGTTGGCCCGGATGATCATGGGCCAAAAACCGTGCGGTAAAACCCCAAATCAACAATTCCAAAGTCGGCCAATAGCCGAGTTCGAGCAAACGCGGCCATGATTTGCGATACAGGCACAGATGCCGATAGATCAGCCCCCAGATCCGCCGCGCTGATTGGACCGGAGGCTTCATCCGTGCGCGCCGTGCGCACCAAACCGGGCAATTTGCAAAAACACGTCCTCCAAATCGGTGCGGCCATAGCGCGCGATCAAATCAGCCGGCGTGCCCCGGTCAACGATCCGGCCGCTTTGCAACATCAACACATCGGCGCAGAGCCGCTCAACCTCCGCCATATTATGCGAGGCGAGCAAAATCGCCGCCCCGCTGGCGCGCTGATAGGCTTCCAGTCGGGTGCGGACATAATCCGCGGTATCGGGATCAAGGCTCGCGGTCGGTTCATCAAGGAGCAATAAATCCGGCTCGTTGATCAGCGCCTTGGCCAGCGCCACCCGGGTCTTCTGCCCCGCCGACAACCCGCTCACGGTCCGGCGCAACAACGACCCCAAATTAAACTCCTCGGCCAACCCCGCAATGCGGTGCTCCAAGCCGGGCACATTATATAAATGCCCATAGACCCGCAGATTTTCGGCAACCGTGAGGCGCATCGGCAGGGCCACATAGGGCGAGGAATAATTCATCCGCGCAAGGGCGGCGAACCGGTTGC
>JAJZEG010000248.1 GCA_021828605.1 Pseudomonadota bacterium
CCACTCTCCTCATCCTCGCTGGTCTCGCTCTCGGCATCCGCCTCGGCCAACTCCATCGCGGCCAGCAAACGTCGCGCCATTTTCGCAAAATCACCTTGATCCGCGCGCACCAACGCCATCTCAGCCAAAGCCTGAGCCGCCGGGGCGGGCAGGGTGTCGCGCCAGAGCGCCACAATCGGTTTGGCCGACTCCGGCACCGAAGCCGGGTCCATGCTCTCGCGCGCCAGCAGCGCCAAAGCCTGCGCCACGGGCAATTGCTCACGCCGCGTCATCCGATCCAACCCGTCGGATTCCGCCTCCTCATTCAACTTGAAGCGTAAATTATCGGCCACACCGCTCATATGCGCACTGCCGATATTCTCAACCCGTGCTTGCTCCAGCGCGTCATAAACCTCGCGCGCATCCCGGGCGAGCGGTGCGCGCTGGCTATGGATCGCATCATCATGATGGCGCAGCCGTAAAGCCAGTGCATCGGCCACCCCGCGCAACCGCGCCACCTCGGCAGGCGGTAAAGCCCGCGTCGGCGCGGGCAACCGGGCGCGCTTACCGGTCAGCCCTGCGGCACCCGGCTGAAACGCCACCTGCACCTCGTCCTGACCCGCCATCGCCCGCAACGCGGCGGTGGTCGCCCGCTTGAACGCCTCGCTCCGGCTCTGCTCGCCCGCCATTAGGCGCGGCGCGGCAATGCGCCGGTCTCCAGCTCCTCGCCAAAGCAACGCTGATAATATTCCGCCACCGTGCCCCGCTCGGCCTCGTCGCATTTATTCAAAAAGGTCAACCGGAACGCAAAGCCAACATCATTGAAAATGCTCACATTCTCCGCCCAGGTAATCACCGTGCGCGGCGACATCACTGTCGAGATATCCCCATTAATGAAACCGGCCCGACTCAAATCCGCCAAGGCCACCATGCTCTGGATCCGGCTCACCGCCGCCTTATCGCCGGGTGCGATCCCGAGCTTCGAGGTCACAATCGCCACTTCCTCCGCATGCGGTAAATAATTCAGCGTCGCCACGATATTCCAGCGATCCATCTGCCCCTGATTAATCTGCTGGGTGCCGTGATACAGCCCGGTCGTATCGCCGAGCCCGACCGTGTTCGCCGTCGCGAACAAGCGAAACGCCCCGTGCGGACGGATCACCCGGTTTTGGTCGAGCAAAGTCAGCTTGCCTTCAACCTCGAGCACCCGCTGGATCACGAACATCACATCCGGACGCCCGGCATCATATTCATCAAACACCAAAGCGCAGGGATGCTGCAACGCCCAAGGCAGCAGCCCTTCGCGGAACTCGGTGATCTGCTTGCCATCCTTCAGCACAATCGCGTCTTTGCCGATCAAATCGATCCGGCTGATATGGCTATCCAAATTCACCCGAATGCACGGCCAGTTCAGCCTTGCTGCCACCTGCTCGATATGGGTCGATTTGCCGGTGCCATGATACCCTTGGATCATCACCCGCCGGTTGAGCGCAAACCCGGCCAAAATCGCGAGCGTGGTTTCCCGGTCAAACCGATAACTCTCATCAATTTCCGGCACATGCTCGGTGCGTTGCGAAAAAGCCGGGATTTCAAATCCGCATTCCACCCCGAACAACTCAACCGCCCGCACCATCCGGTCCGGTCGATCAATGCTGGAGGTCGGCAACCCACGCGATTCCGACAAAGACGCAATATTAGACATCGAGACAACACCCTTTATGCAACAAATTCAACTTTCCTGACCCGCTTATGGCACAGAGTCACCGATGAGCTTCTGAGGCAGGACACTAGCCGTAAATCCACGATGCGCAACCGCCAAACCCCGGTCAATGCGGCTGACCGGCGCCATTCGGCTCGACCACCAGCGATTGGCGCAAAGTCGCATACGCCAAATTGATGGTTTTCAACCGTTCCTCGGCTGATTTATCGCCGCCATTCGCGTCAGGATGATGGCGCTTGGCCAATTCCCGATACCGCAACCGCACGGCATCGCGGGTCACCGGCCAATCCAACCCTAACACCCCCAAAGCCTCGCGCAATTCCGGCGGTGGGCGGGTGTCAGCCGGGGTGGTACGCGTGCGCCCCATCCCGGCAAAACTCGCCAACTCCGCCTCCAACGCCTCACTAATCCCGCCATTGCGCCCCAGCGGCCAGGTCGGTCGCTGCCAGCCGGTATCGGCGCGCAAATTATGCTCGATCTCGCCGGGGCTCATGCCTTTGTAATAATCCCAGCCTGCATTGTACGCCCGCACATGCTCAAGGCAGAACCAAAAATAATCCCGCAAATGATCGCGCGATTTCGGCGCACGATAGGCCGCCGGATGCACGCAGCCAGCCACATCGCAGCTCTGCGTCGGCGCATCGGGATCGGGGGCAAACGCGCGCACCCTGCGGGTCGTTCGGGTCATCGGCACTTCATCATCATAAGAGGTAATTTGCCCTTTGTCGGCGACTTGGCAACCTGTCTCGTGCGGTGCACAGTTACAAAATGACCTCACGCACTGATCGTATCCGCGCCATTCTCGAGCAAAGTTTCACCCCAACCGCGTTGGAAATCAAGGATGACAGCGCCAAACATGCCGGTCACGCGACCCGTATGCAGCAGCCCGGCCATGCGCCAAATACCGGCGAGACCCATTATCACCTCGCGATGACCTCCCCGGTTTTCACCGGAATGAACCGCGTCGCCCGCTCGCGCGCGGTGCATGAGGCGCTTAAAGCCGAGTTCGAGTCCGGCCTGCACGCCCTCGCCTTGGCGCTCAAAGCGCCGGGCGACGCCTGAACCCCTTGCTGGCCGATCGCCGATTCGCGGGCTTATTCTGGTGTCAGGCTTTCGCCGCATTCAATGATAATTTTCTCAAATCCGCCCTGATCATTGTCCTGCTCTATCGCCACGGCCCCGCCGCCACGCCGTTGGTGGCGCTGGCCGGCGGCGTGTTTATCGCCCCGTTCGTGTTTCTCTCCGGAATCGCCGGCGAATTAGCGGATCGCACCGACAAAGCCCGCCTCGCCGCAACCCTGAAACGCATCGAAATCGCCGCCGCCGCCCTCGCCATCGCCGGGGTGCTGCTCAATTCCATCCCGATCCTGTTCGCGGCCTTGTTCGCGTTCGGCGTGCTCGCCGCTTTGTTCAGCCCGGTCAAATACGGCATCCTGCCCGAACTTCTGCACCCGTATGAACTGCCGCAAGCCAACGCGCTGATCGATTTCGCCACCTTCCTCGCCATTCTCGCTGGCACCGCCCTCGGTGCTGCTCTGGGGGCGACCCACCCGCTCTGGCTCGCCGCCTTGGTCATGCTCGCCGCCCTCGCCAGCTATGCCACGGCGCTGCGGATTCCTCGGCCTGGCGCCGCACAACCCGGCCTTACGCTCCGCGCCAATCTCGCCGCCAGCACCCGCGATCTGCTGCGTCTGTTGCGCGTGAGCCCCACGCTCTGGCGTGCGGCGTTGGTCTCTACCTGGTTCTGGTTTGCCGGCATTATCGCGCTCACTTTGCTGGCCCCCTTGCTGAAACTCCAGCTCCATCGCGGCCCGCACGCCGTCACCCTGGCTCTGGCGATCTTTTCGCTCGGAATCGGTGCGGGCTCGTTTCTGGCCGCACGGCTGCTGCGGGGTCGCCTATCGCTCGCCCCCGCTCTGCCCGCCAGCCTCGCCCTCGGCGCGTTGCTCCTGTTGCTTGGCGCAGCAATCAGCCTGCACGCCATTGCTTTCGCGCTGGTCCTTACTTTGCTTTTCGCCATCGCCGCTGCCGGTGGCCTGATCGCGGTGCCCAGCCTGGCCATGCTCCAAGCCCACGCCCCAGCCGAGGCGCGGGCCCGGATCATTGCCGGAGCGAACGTGCTGAACGCACTCGCAATGATCACCGCCAGCGTCGCCCTCGCCTTATTACTCCACGCTCAATTCACCCCGAGCGCGATCCTGATCGGCTTCGGCGCGGCGACCCTGGTGCTCTCTATGGCTGCGGCGCTGCGCCGGTAAATTGCGCCGGGCGCTTTTCAATGAACGCGCGCACCCCTTCAATGAAATCCGGCGTGCGTCCCATCCGACGCTGCAAATCGCGCTCCAGATCAAGCTGCGCATCCAGCGTATTGGTCGCCGCCTGATTAAACGCCTGCTTCATCGCCGCCAGCGATTGGGTCGGTCGCGCCGCCATGGTTTGCGCAAACGCCAACGCGGCCTCTGCAAAGCCAGCATCCGGCAAACAGCGCCAGATCATTCCCCAATCGGCGGCTTGCTGCGCACTAATTGCTTCGCCGGTCATCGCCAGCCCGCGCGCCCGCGCATCGCCGAGCAGATGCGGCAAAAACCAAGTCCCGCCCGCATCCGGGATCAACCCGATGCGCACAAAAGCCTGAATAAAACTCGCCTGCTCCGCCGCCAGCACAATATCCGCAGCCAACGCCAAATTAACCCCGGCCCCGGCGGCAACCCCATTCACCGCCGCAATCACTGGCCGATCCAGCGCCCTGATCCGCCGCACCAGCGGATTATACATCTGCTCAATCGACGTGCCGAGGTCGCGCATCCCGCCGCCCGTATTTTGGGTTAAATCCGCCCCGACACAAAATCCCCGCCCGGTGCCCGTCAATAATACCGCCCGCACCGAGGCGTCCGCCTCAATCGCGCCAAACGCCTCACTGAGTGCGCTCAGCAAAGTCGGGTTCAACGCATTGAGCTTCTCGCTCCGGTTCAGCATCAATAGCTGCACCGCGCCCTTGCGCTCAACAATCAATTCATCCGCCATGGTTTCGCTCCTCCGCCTTAAATCCCAATTTTGCCCATAGTGGCGCATGGTTGCTAAACCAGCAATCACCACACCCCATTGCGGAGTCTCTATGAGCATTTGTCTGGCAATTCACGGCGGCGCGGGCACCATGCGCGCCAGCGAACTTTCTCTCCCCATCGCCGATGCCCGCCATGAGGGACTACGGCGCGCTTTGCGCACCGGCCTCGCGGTGCTGCGCGCGGGCGGCTCAGCACTCGATGCCGTCACCGAAGCCGTGGTCATCCTTGAAGATGATCCGCAATTCAACGCGGCCCATGGCGCCGTGCTCACCGACCACTCAACCCTGGAAATGGACGCCGCCTTAATGTCCGGCACCGATCGCCGGGCCGGTGCGGTTGCCGGTATTTGTGGCCCGCGCAACCCGATTCGCGCGGCGCGCGCCGTGCTCGACCTGGCAGGCCCGGTGTTGATGATTGGCGAACCGGCACTCAATATCGCCCGCGCCGCCAACCTGCCGTTCGAAGACATTGCTTATTTCCTCACCGAAGACCGCGTCGCCGCCTTGCAGCGCGAACTCGCCCGCCGGGCCAGCGGTGCGCCCGACACCCGCTCGGACGCTGACCGCCATGGCACCGTCG
>JAJZEG010000182.1 GCA_021828605.1 Pseudomonadota bacterium
CACGCTATGATTTCACCGAGCAGGACCGCGCGATCACCGAAGCCAATATCGAGGGTTTTATCGCCGTCCTGACCAAACCGGGCTCGGACCAACTGCTCGGCGCGATGATCGTCGGCCCTGGCGCAGGCGACTTGCTCACCGGCCTGACCATCGCGATCCAAAATCGAATTGGCCTGAAAAAACTCCTCAACGTGATCTACCCCTACCCAACCCGCAGCGAGGCGATCCGCGCCGTCGCCGGTCAGTGGCGGCAAAATCACGCCTCACCGCGCGGCCTCGCCATCCTCGCGCGCTGGCACCGGTTTCGGCGCGGATGACCCCAACCGCCCCGATCACCGTGATCATCCCGACCCTAAACGAAGCCACGCATCTCGCCGCACTCCTCGCCCGCCTGACCGCCCCGGATCTGATCGCCGCCATCCTGATCAGCGATGGCGGCAGCACCGATGCCACCCTGGCCATCGCCCAACGCGCGGGCGCGACCCTCCTCGACGGCCCACCCGGACGCGGCGGCCAGTTTCGCCGCGCCATCACCCACGCTGATCCAGGCTGGCTCTGGCTGCTGCATGCCGATAGCACCCTGCCGCCCGACTGGATGGAGCCGATCCGCTCGGCTTTATCCCACCCCGAGCGCGCTCATTACGCCCGACTGCGCTTTGACAGCCCCGATCGCACCGCCCGCTTGGTGGAGGTCGCCGTGCGCCTGCGCTGCGCACTCTGGCGCCTGCCCTATGGCGACCAGGGCTTGCTCATCCATTCCGATCTGCTCACCGCCATTGGCGGCATGCCCGATCTCGCCTTGATGGAAGATGTCGCTTTGGCCCGCGCGCTGGGCCGCTCGCGCCTCGCCTTGCTCGATCTGATCATCACCACCGATGCCAGCGCCTATCACCGCGACGGCTGGCTACGCCGCGCCACCCGCAATCTGCTCCGCCTCGCGCAATTCTGGCTCGCCCCGGCACGCCTCAATCCGACCAATTACCACCGATGAACCGCCCGGTCCTGATCCTGTTCACCCGCATCCCCCGCCTCGGCATCGGCAAACGCCGCCTCGCGCGCCATATCGGCGACCGCAGCGCCCTCATCCTCGCCCGCCACATGCTCGCCCAAACCCAGCGTCGCCTCCGCCGCCTGCGCGGCATCACCCGGATCATCGCCCTCACCCCCGACCATCACGCCCGGCTCAGCGCCCCGGGCTGGCAAAAAATCGGCCAGGGGCGCGGCGATCTGGGGACGCGAATGGCGCGCGCTATCGGCCACTATCCCAATCGGAGCGTCATCCTGATCGGCAGCGATATCCCCGATATCACCGAGGCCGATATCCGCCACGCTGTGCGTCTGCTGCGCGGCCATCACGCGATATTCGGCCCCGCCGAGGATGGCGGCTACTGGCTGATCGGCCAATCCGCCCGCCGCCCGCCCACACCTTTTGCCCACGTCCGCTGGTCCAGCCCGCATGCGCTCGCCGACACCATGGCCAATTTCACCCGCCAGCGCACCCATTTGCTCCGCTGGCTTTGCGATATCGATGATGCCCCCGGCAACTAGTCCGCACCGGGAGTAGTGTGGTAATCCCTCTGCGATTAACGAGCTTGATAAGTAGAGTTTGATCCAGAATATATCAGCGAAGCACCGTTAAAAATGGGGGGATTACCGGGGCTCCCGAGGCTTTCAATCCGCGCGCTATCCTGCCTCACATGTCCGAACCCTGCACCTGCATGAATTTCAGCATTGTGCGCGGATAGAGTGTGTGGAACATCCAGCCGGTCAGGCCGACCGAGAGAACAAACAGCGGGATGACCAGGAACAAAGTGGCGGTTTTCCAGCGCTGGGTGGTCGAAAGATCGAGGCGGAACAGAAACACAGCCTGCGCCAGTAGCGCCAGCACCGCCAGCAGCGAGACCGCGAGCAGGAAATGCAGATAGCCCATGCTGTGCCGAACCGTGATGAAAAACGCGACCGCCATGGCGATCATCGAAATCGCGTAGCCGGCGAGGAAAGCGGTCGGGTGCGCGCTGCCGACTTCCTCATGCGCCAGCGGCGCCTCTCTGGTTTCGGTCATTGAAACTCTCCCATCAATAGGCTCCGTTGAGATAGACGAACACGAATACGCAAACCCAGATCGATGCCTGGAAGGTCCAGAACATCCGCAGATTGAGCAGCCGCGCCACCACCTCGGCGGTGAATCCCTTGAGCGCGATCTGCGGGATCATCACCAGCATCCACAACAGGCCGAACGCCATGTGCAGCCCGTGGGTGCCGACCAGGATGAAAAATATCGAAAGATAGCCGCTGCGCTCCGGCGTGATGCCGTGCGCGATCAGGCTGGCGAACTGGCTGATCTCCAAACCGAGGAAAACGCAGCCGAGCGCGGCGGCGGCGAGCAGGCAGGCGATGGTGAGGGCGCGGCTGTTCAGCCTCATCGCGACCATGCCGAAACTGTAGGTCAGTACGCTGGTGAACAGCACGATGGTCTGGACAAAGGCGGCGAACGGATGCGCGATATCGTGCGGCGTCGGTCCGTGGGCGTAGTTATAGCGGTGATTGAGCACCGCATAGGCGGCGAACAGGCCAGCGAACAGCAGCGAATCGCTCAACATATAGAGCCAGAAACCGAGGGTGCGATTGGCGATGGTGTCCGGCTCGGGATGGTCGCGCGCCCACAGCTCGTGATGCGGGCCGAGTTCGATGGTGCGCTTCATTGAAACAGCGCCAGTTCGGCGATCGGTGGGCTGATATGGTCGGTGATGATGCCGGTGCCGTTCGGTTGGTTTTCCATCCGCCGCACGTCCGCCGCCTTGAGCACCACGCCGCTCTGATCGGCGAAAGAGCGCAGGATCACCAGCCCGATCAAGCCGAGCAGGGCAAGCCCGGCCATCCACCAGATGCGCCAGACCATGCCGAACCCGAAGCCGAACGCGAGTGCGCCGAGCATCGCCGGAACCAGGGTGTTTTTCGGCAGATGGATATCCTCGTATTCGTCGGGTGCCGCGTCCTCGTAGCCGCTTTCGCGACGCGAGGCCCATTCGTCGCGGCCATGGACGCAGGGGATCACCGCGAAATTATAGAACGGCACCGGCGTCAGGGTCAGCCATTCGAGGGTGCGCGAGGTTTTCCAGACATCCTGGCCGTGGCGCTCGCTGGCGCGGTCGCGGATGCTGACATAGAGCATCTTGAAGAAATAGAGCACGGAAATGCAGTAGAACAGGATGCCGACCTCCTGGATCATCAGCAGCGGCAGCCAGCGCGGGTCGCGCAGATAATCGAGCCGACGGCTCATGCCCATGAAGCCGAGGGTGAACATGGCGGCAAACACCAGGAAGGTGCCGAGCGAGAAATAGACGAAGAACTTCTTGCCGCTCGCCTCGTCGAGCCGGTAGCCGAACAGTTTCGGCCACCAGAAGGTGAGGCCGGAAAAGCCGCCATAGACCACGACCAGCACCATCATGTGGAAATGCGCCACCACGAATACGGTGTTGTGGACCGTGTAGTTGATCGCCGGGATTGCCAGCATCATGCCGGTCAGGCCGCCGACCAGCAGCAGGAACACCGCGCCGACCGACCACAGCATCGGCGTCTCCATGCGTAGCTGGCCGCGATACATGGTGAAGGACCAGTTGAACACTTTCACGCCGGTCGGGATGCCGACCAGCATGGTCGAGACGCTGAAGAACAGGTTGACGCCTGGCCCGGCACCCATGGTGAAGAAATGGTGCAGCCAGACCATCCAGGACAGGCCGGCGATCGAGAGGGTCGCCGCGACCATGGCGGTGTAGCCGAACAGCGCCTTGTTAGAAAACACTGGAATCACCTCGGACATGATGCCCCAGGCAGGTAGGATGATGAAATAGACCTCCGGATGACCCCAGATCCAGAACAGGTCGGTATAGAGCATCAGATTGCCGCCCATCCCGCCGGTATAGAAATGGGTGCCTAGATAGCGGTCGCAACTGAGCAGCGCCAGCGCGACGCCGAGTACCGGAAAGGCGGTCAGCGCGATGGTCTGCGTGCTGAGGCTAGCCCAGGTGAAGAACGGCATGTGAAACCATTTCATGCCGGGGGCGCGCATGGTGATGATGGTGGTGATCAGGTTGAGCGCGGCGAGCGTACTGCCGACGCTGCTGATCTGGATCGCCCAGTCCCAATAATCAACGCCGACGCCGGGGCTGTAGGGCAGTTCGGTCAGCGGAATGATGCCGATCCAGCCGGCATGGGAAAAATCGCCGACGAACAGCGAAATCATCACCAGCCCGGCACCGGCAGCGGTCAGCCACAAGGCGACCGCGTTGAGATAGGGGAACGCCATGTCGCGCGCACCGATCTGGAGCGGCACGATGATGTTCTGAAAGCCAGTCATCAGCACGGTGGCGGCGAGAATGATCATGATCGTGCCGTGCGAGCTGTAGATCTGATCGAAATGGAACGGCGGCAGATAGCCGTGGATCGCCTGGAGATGCCCGGCGGACCGCGGACCATCGGCCATCACCTGCTGGGTGCGGATCATCAGCCCGTCGATGAAGCCGCGAAATAGCATGATCAGGCCGATCACCACATACATGACGCCGATTTTCTTGTGGTCGAGCGAGGTGATCCATTCACGGATCAGATAGCTCCATTTATGGTAATAGGTCAGACTGGCGACGATGATCAGCCCGACGATCACGGCAAAAACGAAGGCACCGACCACGATTCCGGTGTGGTAGGGAATCTGGTGCAGCGTGAGCCGACCTAACAGCGGCGTCCAGGGGCCTTGGAGTTTGACCAGCACGAGTGAGTCCCCCTCAGAATTCGGTGTGGGCGTAGTCGGTCAGATAGCCAGCGTGATTCTTGTCGTTGGTGACCATGTGTGCGGTCAGCGCCATCGGGGTCACGTAGGTCACGCCATCCTCGGCGGCCTGGATCACCCGCATGAACAGATGAGGCGCGACATGCGAAAAATCGGCATGGCGCGAATTCAGATTGACGGTCGGGCGCGCGATCGCAGAAAAGCGCGCGTAGGTAAGACGATGCGGGGCCGCTTTCTGTTTCGCAACCCATGCCCTGAACGCGGTCAGCGTCAGCACATGAGTGGGAAACTGCATCCAGGCGAAGCCGGCACCGCTGAAATTGAACGACCGACCGCGCCAGGTGCCGGTCTGGTCGACCCGCATGATATCCTTAGTTCTCATGCCTGGCATCACGTCGATCATGCCGACCAGTTGCGGGATATAGAAATCATTCACCACGTCGGTCGCGGTGAGGCGGAACTCGATGTTGCGCCCGACCGGCACGTCCAGCGTGTTCAGCGTGGCGATACCCTGTCTGGGGTAAATAAACAG
>JAJZEG010000241.1 GCA_021828605.1 Pseudomonadota bacterium
AGGGCGCTATGGGTTGGGGTGGCGGCAAATTCGCACCATAGCCGCCAAACACTGAGACGGCACCTCGGGGATGCGTCGCCTCGGCGGTAATACTCATCACCCGCGCGCCCATCGGCTGCACCGCCCGGCCCGAGTAAGGCGCCGGATTTTCGGTAGGGAGTCGCCGCACCGCAATCGGCTGCCGTTGGGCGGCCATCACAGGATGATGCGTTACCTGTTGATGTGCCCTTGCTTGAACCCGGCGCGGTGCCGCGCGCACGATACGCACCACAGGCTGCACATGCGGATTAGCTTGAAGTATCGGCTGGGGTGCGATTGCAGCCGCCAAATCAGCCTTCGCCGGGGTAACCGGGATCGGGCTGGGCGGTGTGGCGTTAGCGAGCAAGGCCGGGGTGGGCATCGCACTGCCCGGGGGCGGGCTGCCGGGTGCGGGTAGTTGTGCGGCAAGCTGCGACCATGACACCAGCTGGTCGGGCGCCATCGGTTTGAGCTGCGGCAAAAACTGATGCGCGAGGGCGGCCAACCGGTTCGGATCATTCTCCTCGGCCCAGGTCGCGCGCAACACCACCAATTTCTGTTGCGCGTGCTGGATTTTCTGATTTACCCCAGCAATTTTACGTTCTAACGTTTCGGTATTGTGTTTAACTGTAAACATCCACGCCCCAGACGCGACCGTAATCACGCCGAGCACGATATTGAGCGAGCGGATCATGCCGCCACCCGTTCAATCGCGCGCAAACGTGCCGAGCGGGCGCGCGGGTTATGGCGGGTTTCCGCCTCGGTCGGGAGGAGCACGCCTTTGGTCAATAAGCGAAACTTCGCCTGATTCCGACCATGATCCTGCATCGGCGCGTGGCGCGAAGGCTGGGCGGCGCGCCCGGTGACGTCGGCCATGAACCGCTTGGCGATCCGATCCTCGAGCGAATGGAACGACACCACCACCAATCGACCCCCAGGCACCAGCAGGCTGGTCGCCGCATCGAGCCCGTTTTTGATTTCTGCCAGCTCCTCATTGACTTCAATCCGCAGCGCCTGAAAGCTGCGCGTCGCCGGATCGATGCCCGATTTATCCGGGCGCACCACGGAGCGGATCACCCGCGCCAAATCGAACGTGGTCTCGAATTTTTGTACAACCCGGCGCGCGACAATCGCCGCCGCAACCCGCCGCGAGGCACGTTCCTCGCCAAACTGATAGAAAATATCAGCCAAGGTTTGAGCGCTGGCTTGATTAACAATATCGGCGGCGGTGGGCCCATCGCGGCCCATGCGCATATCGAGCGGACCATCGGCGCGGAATGAGAAGCCGCGTTTTGGATCGTCAATCTGATAGGAGGACACACCAAAATCGAACACAGCACCATCGAGCGCCGACATGCCAGCCGCCTCGAGCAACGATAACGCATCGCCAAACCGCCCTTCGATCAGATGCAACCGATCTGGGTAACGCTGGGCCAGTGCAGCACCCCTGGCAATGGCAGCCGGATCGCGATCAATCGCCCAAACGGTGCAGGAGGCCGCAGCGAAAATCGCTTCGCTATACCCACCACCGCCAAATGTCCCATCAAGATAATGCCCCTCCGCTTGCGGCGCGAGCAAGGCGATCGCCTCATCGCGGAGCACGGGAATATGACCAAGGGCCTTCATAGCGCGGGCCCAGCCGGGAGAGTCAGGCCGCGCGCCCGGGCGCGTTCGCGCGCCTCAGCACGGCGGCGCTCGGCGGCGGCGGGTTCCCAAATTTGGAAAATCCGGCCCATGCCCATGAACACCACGCTGTCGGTCAAATCCGCATGCGCCACCAGCGCCTCAGGCAGCACAATCCGACCCTCTTTGTCGGCATCAAGCGGAAACGCATCAGCATAGAGCGAGGCGGCCAAATCATCATGGGTTTCGCTGAACAGGTCGATGCCCTGCAATTGCTGCTCAAGAGCCGCAAAAACCAAAGCCGGCCAGGCCTCAATGCAGGGGTGTTTGTGGGAGGGTCGCAAAATCAGCGCGCTCCGGCCAGCCTCATCCCCCAGCGGCGCTCCACGCAACGCCGCGCGAAACGACGCAGGAACGGACACCCGCCCTTTGGCGTCGAGTCGGTTCTGGTGGGTGCCGAGAAACTGGCTCATCCCGTTCGCTGTGACCTTTCGTCTCGCCTGTTTTGCCCCGGTCTCGACGGGCTGCGCACAGCCCCCGTTCAGACTCGTTGGGAGAACATGGGATATCATGGGCAAATATGGGCGTCAAAGGGAATAAACCGGTTTGATTACGGTTTCGCGGGCTAAAATCGATAAAATCGACTAATAGCGACCCGTCGCGCACAATGTTGTTGTTTTGTTCTTTTCTCGCAGGCTTGAGCGAGCGGCAAAGTGGCGCCGCTCAGCCTCGGATCAGACCGACACCATCCGCCCAATGAATCACCGATTTCTGCTTCGCCAACGGATCAGATGACCGCGATCAAAAGCCCCGCCGCCCCCGAATAGGTGCGGGGAGAATAATCAGTTCACGCTGATCGGCGGCATTTCCAACCGGTGCAACTGCGACAGGCTGGCGATCATCCGCGCCTCGCTGCGCAATCCTGGCGGCAGACTGGCCAAACCGAACGGGTTGAATTTCCCAATATTTTTATGGAGGAGCTGGGCGAATAGCGCATGGATGGTCGGCTGGGCATTATTGATCGCGAGCGGAGCGTTGGGCTTGAGATGCAAGGCCGTCCGCACGGCGGCAAAAGCGGTATGGTACCCGCCGATTTGGTCAACCAGCCCGCGTTTCAGCGCCTGAGTGCCAGTCCACACCCGTCCTTGGCCGATATGGTTCACTTGAGCAGGGGTCATATGCCGTCCCGCCGCGACCCATCCCACGAAATCCTGATAATCGCCGTTCAGCATGATTTGCAGGCTGGCAAGCTGGGCCTGATTCCAGGGCGTCGTTTGGTCATTGAAATCGGCATTGGCGCCGCGCGACGCACCAGCAACGGTCACCCCGATTTTGCTCATTAATTTGCCAAAACTAAGCTTGCCGCCCAGCACCCCGATCGAGCCGGTGAGGGTCGCCGGATCGGCCACCAGAATGCTGCCATGGCTGGACACCCAATAGCCGCCCGACGCATCAAGCCCGCCCATGGAAATAATCAGCGGCTTATGCGCCTGTGCTGCGGCAGCCACTTGCGCGCCAATCACCGCCGAACCGGTGACCGTGCCGCCCGGCGTGTCGAGTCGCAGCACAATCGCCTTGATCTGTTTGTCATGGATCGCGTGATGCAGTTCGCGTGCGAGCTGGCGCGGCGCGATGGCGCTCGACGTGTCCCCCGCTGACGGCGCCTGGATATCGCCATGGGCAATGATCAGGGCGATTTGCGTGGCATGGGCAGGTAACTTCGGCACATCCGCCACATAGCGGGCAAAAGTCACGCTGCGCCCGCTAAATACCGAAACCTGCGCATCGAGCGGCAACACTGTATTAATCAGCCCATCCTGCTTGGCCTGGGCGGCGCTGAACGGCGCCTGATCGATCATCGCGCGCACCGCAGCCGGGCGTTGATTGAGCCGGGCCGCAATCGGCGCGATGGCCGCGCGATACATCGATCCAGCCAAACTATTGAGCATATGCACATTCGCCTTCGAGGGCGCCGACCGGGTATAAAGCTGCGGATAGGTTTTATATTTGCCAACATGCTCGAACTGCGCATCAACGCCAACCGTCTGCAACGCGGTCGCGGCGAACGGCGTTTGCAGCGACAAACCGGTTACCCCGAAATCCCCAGCCTCGGACAATTCGATGCGGCTGGCGGCGGTGGCGATGATATACGCGCCGAGCCCGCTCGGCCCATCGAACGACATCGCCCGCGCGATCACCGGCTTGCCGGTGGCGGCACGAAACCGGGCAATCGCATTATGGAGTTCTTCAGCGGTGGTGAGGGTGCAGCAGCTGCCGCCCAGCGTCAGGTCAAGGCCGGTGACCCGGCTGTCATGGCTCGCGCGGTCAATGCCCTGGATCGTTTGCAGCAAAGTGGGCTGCGCCGCATGGCCAAAATTGAGCCAAAACGGCGTGTTCGCCGCATCGACCGGATTGGCCCGCAAATTGATCGCCAAATTGAACTTGCCGGTCAAAGACTGAGTGGAATGAATTTTATGCGCGTTAAAATTCAGCACCGCCAGAATAATTCCGACCACCGCCAAGGTGGTCAAGGCGCCGAGCACAAATACGATGCCAACCACCCCATTAAATACCCAGGTGAGTAAGCGGGCGAAAAACGAGCGACGGTGCGGGCCAGAATTCATATTAAAAAGCCTCTTTGCTACCCTTGCTCCCTATCACGTTGGATCACCTTGGCAAGCTCCTCTCCTCTCCCTGAAATTCGTCGGTGAATTTCAGGGATAAGCAGACCACTAACCTGTTGAGTTTGTTCGCGTCCGTTTTTAATCCGAAGCCCGACGGACCAACCGGACTAAACTTTCTCAAATCCCGGCTTGCCGATTTGATCCGGAAATTGTGGCACCCGACGAAATTTCTTGGCATCGAAACCGTGATGATAAAAACCTTCGAGCTGGGTCTGATAGGTCGCGTCGTCCATGTGGTTGCTGCGGGCGAACAGCCAGCCGAGCGAGCGGTTGGGCAACCCGGCGAGGGCGATGGTGTAGCTCGGGTCAACATCGAAAATCACGAACGGCACACCAACCGCGCCGCCTAGCACCGTCACCCGCCAAATCGCATTGTCGGAATGCGGCTGCACATAATCGATTGAGGCGAAGCGAAATAATTTCGATGAAAACCGATCCTTATGACCGTGATACGCATCAATAATCCCGCCTGCCGGTCGCGGCGTATAGGTGGCATAGGCGCCGACATACCCGGCTTCGGCGAAATACGGGATATGGCCAATAATATACCATTTGCCGTAATAGCGATTCAAATCGATCGCGACTGTGGGGCGCAATGGCGGCAACGGGTAGGAGCTGGTCTCAAAGGTACACGCGCTCAATAAAGCCGGCGCCGCGAGCAGCGGCACCGCCCGGGTCAGCACACCGCGCCGCGATAGGGATGCAGGGCGCGATGGCAATGAAGGGATGAGGGCGGTCATAAGCATTCCTATTCTTCAATCTGGGGATCAATAGGTCGGGATGCGCAAACCGCGCACAATAGCCGACGCCATCAATACGACCGAACGTCCTAAATAGATGTGGGGGCAGAACACTAGGTGTTTAGTCCCGGCATTTCATGGAGCGGATTTAGCTTGAATCGTTCGGGCTGATTTGTCCAGGCTTTGCAGATGAATTCGTAGGGAGTGAGGCCTTTGAGGGTCTTGAGCCGTTTGGCGAAATTGTA
>JAJZEG010000181.1 GCA_021828605.1 Pseudomonadota bacterium
GGACGCAAATTGGCAAACAATCCAAGCTGCTTGCGCAATTCCAACACCGCCAATTCAGGCCGGTTATCAAACGGCTCGCGATCCCATTGCGGCCCACCAACCGCACCAAACAACACCGCATCCGCCGCCCGCGCGCGCGCCACCACCTCAGCGGTAATCGGCACCCCATGCGCCTCAATCGAGGCCCCACCCACCAGATCAGTCTCAATCTCAAACGCGATCCCACGCCGAACCGCCACCGCATCCAACACCCGCCGCGCCTGATCCATCACCTCCGGACCAATGCCATCGCCCGGCAATAATAATAATTTTTTTCGTGTCGCGCTCATGACTTGGATATTTCCGATCAAACTGCAGAAATCGCAGGGCACCAGGGCTCAGCATCGCGCTTCATTTCATAATCACGAATCGCAGCGTCGTGTTCCAGCGTTAAGCCAATATCATCAATGCCATTCAGCAAGCAATGTTTCCGAAACGAATTGATTTCAAACCCGAACGCGCCGCCATCCGGCCGCGACACCGTCTGCGCCGCCAAATCCACAATCAACCGCGCATTCGCCCCGGCCTGCGCATCCATCATCAACGTCGCACACTGCTCGGCAGGCAACACAATCGGCAAAATCCCGTTCTTAAAACAGTTATTATAGAAAATATCGGCGAAACTCGGCGCAATAATGCAACGCACCCCAAAATCCAGCAGCGCCCATGGCGCATGCTCGCGCGACGAGCCACAGCCAAAATTCTCGCCCACCACCAAAATCTGCGCGCCCCGATAAGCCGGCTTATTCAACACAAAATCCGCAATCTCCGCCCCGCTCGCATCATAACGCAGCTGATCAAACGCATGCACGCCCAACCCGCTCCGTTTGATCGTCTTCAAAAACCGCGCCGGGATAATTTTATCCGTATCCACATTCGCCAACGGCAACGGCGCCGCTACCGCCTCCAAGCGACCAAATTTCTCCATCACACCATTTCCCGCACATCAATCAACGCCCCGGCAATCGCCGCCGCCGCCGCCATTTCCGGTGACAGTAAATGCGTCCGCCCGCCCGGCCCCTGGCGACCCTCAAAGTTCCGATTGCTGGTGCTCGCACAACGCTGACCCGCTTTGAGCTGATCCGGGTTCATCCCCAAACACATCGAACAACCCGCCTCACGCCACTCAAAACCCGCCGCCTGAAACACCGCCGCCAAACCTTCAGCCTCGGCCTGCGCCTTCACCAGCCCAGACCCCGGCACCACCATCGCCCGCACCGATGCCGCCACCCGCCGCCCCTTGATCACCCAAGCCGCCGCCCGCAAATCCTCGATCCGCGCATTAGTGCATGAGCCAATAAACACAGTATCCACCGCCAGCCCGGCCAACGCCTGACCCGCGTGCAGCCCCATATAATCCAACATCCGCTCCAGCTGAGCCCGCCGCGCCGGATCAGTCTCACCCGCCGGATCAGGCACCACCCCATCAATCGGCACCACCGTCTCTGGGCTGGTGCCCCACGTCACCTGCGGCGCCAAATCACTCACATCCAGCCGCACCACCCGGTCATAGACCGCACCCTCATCCGACCTCAAACTCTCCCAATACCCAATCGCCCGCTCCAACGCCTCACCCTTGGGCGCATGCGGACGACCCCGCACATACTCAAACGTCACCTCATCCGGCGCAATCAACCCAGCCCGCGCCCCGGCCTCAATCGACATGTTGCACACCGTCATCCGCCCCGCCATGTCCAACGCCCGGATCGCCGGACCCGCATACTCAATCACATGACCCGTGCCGCCCGCCGTGCCAATCTGACCAATAATCGCCAGAATAATATCCTTGGCCGAACACCCAGCAGGCAAAACCCCACTCACCTCAACCAACATATTCTTCGCGGGCGCCTGCAATAAAGTCTGCGTCGCCAACACATGCTCAACCTCAGATGTGCCAATCCCAAACGCCAACGCCCCCAGCGCCCCATGCGTCGACGTATGCGAATCCCCACACACCAACGTCATCCCCGGCAGCGAAAACCCCTGCTCCGGCCCAATCACATGCACAATGCCCTGCCGCACATCCGTCACCGGAATATAGGGCACACCAAATTCCGCAACATTCCGCTCCAACGTCGCCACCTGCAATGCCGACTCAGGCTCGCTAATCCCCGCCGCCCGATCCTCCGTCGGCACATTATGATCCGCAACCGCAATCGTCGCATCAACCCGCCGCACCCCACGACCCGCCAGCCGTAACCCCTCAAACGCCTGCGGCGACGTCACCTCATGCACCAAATGCCGATCAATATATAAAATACAGGTGCCATCCGCCATGCGCTCAACCACATGCGCCGCCCAAATCTTGTCAAATAACGTCGCCGCCATGCCAGACTCCATCGGTTGAGGGGTTAGGCGAGGCTCAGGGGGCGTTGCCCCCTGAAACCCCCACCAGGAACTTAGTTCCTGGACCTCATCAGGTTTAGGTCAGAGGGGGCATGCGCGCTTGCGTCGCGTGCGAGATCTGCGATGCCCCCTCTGACCTAAACCTAGCGGGGTTCGGGGCCTACGGCCCCGACGGGGTCCAGGGGCAGCGCCCCTGGCCTTCCCTAACCCGTCAAGCCGCCGGTGTCTCGCGGGGGGCTTCGGCGATGCGGGCTGATTTGCCGCGGCGGGTGCGCAGGTAATAGAGTTTCGCGCGGCGCACGTCGCCGCGGCGGGTGACGGCGATTTCGGTGACGTTGGGCGAGTGCAGCGGGAACACGCGTTCGACGCCTTCGCCGTAGGAGATTTTCCGCACGGTGAAGTTGGAATCGATCCCTTTATTCGAGCGAGCGATGCACACGCCTTCGAACGCCTGGATCCGGGTGCGTTCGCCTTCGGTGACGCGCACGGACACGCGCAGATTATCGCCGGGCTTGAAGCTGGGCGTGGCGCGGGCGGCGGTGAGTTTGGCGATCTGTTCGGCGTCGATCGTCTGGATCAGGTTCATCGGAAAAAGTCCTTTCGCGGATGCGTATTAAGTGGTGGAGTTGGTTGTGGCAACATGGCGCGCCCAGAGGTCGGGTCTGCGTTGTTGGGTGATGGTTTGGGCGGCGTGGCGGCGCCAGGCGGCGATGGCCTGATGATCGCCCGAAAGCAGGGTGGGTGGCACGGCCCGATCCTGCCAGGTGGCGGGCCTGGTATAATGCGGATATTCAAGCAACGCCTCGGAAAACGATTCTTCCTCAGCGCTTTCGGCAGCGCCCATCACGCCGGGCAGCAGCCGGATGGTGGCGTCGAGCAGCGCGAGCGCGCCGATTTCCCCGCCCGAGAGCACGTAATCGCCCATGCTGATTTCCTCGGCGTCGTGGCGATCAAGCACCCGTTGATCGATCCCTTCATAGCGTCCGCACAGCAGCACCACGCCCGGCCCGGCGGCGAGGGTTTGCACCCGCGCCTGGGTGAGTGGGGTGCCGCGCGGGGTCAAGGCGATCAGCGGCCGCGCATCGCCTGCGGGGCGTGCGGCGGTAATCGCCGCGTCGAGCACATCGGCGCGCAGCACCATCCCGGCGCCGCCGCCGAAGGGCGTATCATCGACGCTGCGATGGGCGCCCAGGCCAAAGCGGCGAATATCGGTGGCGTCACACGCCCAAATCCCGGCCTGCAAGGCGCGCCCGGCCAAAGCCTCGCCGAGCGGGCCGGGAAACATGCCGGGAAACAGGGTCAGGATGCTGGCGTGAAACCGACTCATCGGGCAGAGGCCCCCGATACTGTTTCACCGAGTGCCGTTTCACCGATAATTTCGACGGGTGGTGCGATAATGATCCGGCTGGTGGCCAAATCAACCGCAGGCACGGCGGTGCGGGTGAACGGGATGAGCATGCCGCTATCCAATTCCAGGCTGGCTCCGGCGCCGTAATCATGCACCGCCGCGACCAGCCCGACCTTGCTGCCATCGGCCAGATAAGCGGTAATGCCGATCAAATCCGCCAGATAAAACTCCTCTGACGCGGTGCTCGGCAGGGAAGCGCGCGGCACCATCAGCTTGGTATTGGTCAAGCGCGCCGCCGCATCGCGATCCTTGATCGCAACCGCCTGGCCATCCTGTTCGATGCTGACCCGCGCGATCCCATCGCCAATCCAGGTGAGGTTAACCACCCTTCCATGGTCATCGCGCAGCGGCAAATCGGCAATCGCCTGCACATCCGTGCCGTAGCCATGCACATGCACAGCCCCGCGCACGCCGTGCGGCTTGCCGATCACACCCATCAAAATCAGGGAGTCGCTCACCACAAACCGATCAGGCGCTGGCGGCTTTGGCGCGCTCAGCGGCACGGTCCTGGGCCTTCTTTTTCGGCGCGGACTGGATCGGCTGCTCGCGGAATACCGGCATCGGCGCGAGGCCCGCGCGGCCGATAAAGCGCGCCACCCGATCCGTCGCTTCGGCGCCCACGGAGAGCCAATGCTTCACCCGTTCTTCCTGCAAGCGCACCCGGTCGGCGTGATCGGCGGGCAGCATCGGGTTGTAGCTGCCAATTTTCTCGATGAACTTGCCATCACGCGGGCTGCGGCTATCGGCCACCACGATGTGATAATAAGGACGACGCTTGGCGCCCGCACGGGCAAGACGAATTTTAACGGACATAGTCGAGCATTCTCCAAGTTTGATAGGCGTTAAGCATTGTGATCGTTACGTTTAGGTCGGTAAAGCAAAAAATCCTGCGCGGCGCGGGGTGCGATTAACTCAAAAGCGCCGCCCGCCGCGCGGGGCGCCGCCTTGGGGCATCAAGGCCGCCAACCCACCCCGGGCCAGACCTTTCTGGCCCAGCTTCTGGGCCCGTTTCATCATATCGGCGATCTGCTCGAACTGCTTGATCAGCCGGTTGACCTCCTGCACCGAGGTGCCCGAGCCCGCCGCGACCCGTTTTTTCCGGCTCGCTTTCAACAAATCCGGATTACCCCGCTCGGCACGGGTCATCGAGCCGATAATCGCGACCTGACGCTTTAGGATCGAGGTATCCAGATCCGCGTCATTGAGCTGCTGCTTGATCTTGCCCACCCCGGGCAACATACCCAAAATCCCGGTGAGCGAGCCCATTTTGCTGATTTGCTTGAGCTGTTCGGCGTAATCTTCCAGGTCGAACTTGCCCTTGGCCATGCGCGCCGCGAGCCGCTCGGCCTTTTCCTGATCAACCGTCTCCGCCGCGCGCTCGACCAGCGACACAATATCGCCCATGCCCAAAATGCGCCCGGCAATCCGCTCCGGGTGAAATATTTCCAGCGCATCGAGCTTTTCGCCCAGGCCCATCAGCTTGATCGGCGCGCCGGTCACCGCGCGCATCGAT
>JAJZEG010000104.1 GCA_021828605.1 Pseudomonadota bacterium
CGCTGATTGCATGGCGCAATCAGGCTGGTTTGAATCAATCGCCCTCACCGCCGAGGATCGCAATCGCGCCGCCCAATATGCCGCGAACGCCGCGCGCTCGGCGTTACAAACCAACGTCACCGATATCGAGACCTACCTGGCCAGCCTGCAGATGCGCCTGCTCTGGCGCCCGTTTGATCAGGTCGGGTTGGCGCGCATCGCGCAGCTGATCAACAAAACCAATCAATTCAACCTCACCACACGCCGCTATACCGAGGCCGACGTGGCCGCGATGATCAATGCGCCCGATTGGCTGGGCTTGCAGTTCCGCTTGCAGGATAGTTTCGGCGATAACGGCATGATCGGGATTGTGCTCCTGCGCGGCAGCGGGCCGTGCCTCGCAATCGATAGCTGGTTGATGTCCTGCCGGGTGCTGGGCCGCCGGGTTGAACAGGCGATGCTCGCCGTCACCGTGGCCGCCGCCCAGGCGCGCGGTGCAACGCAGCTGCGCGGGTGCTACATCGCCTCGGGCCGCAACGAAATGGTGCGCGATCACTACCAAAAACTCGGTTTTTCTCCTGCCGAGGATGACACCACGCTGCTCGATCTCGCGCAGTATCACCCCCCTGCCCTGCCCATGACCATCGAGGATGAACCATGACCGAAGCCGAACTGCTCACCGCGATCACGCCAATTTTCTGCGATGCCTTCAGCGATGATGATTTCAAACCCACCATGACCATGACCGCCAAGGACGTGCCCGGCTGGGATTCCTATAAGCAGGTCAATATCCTGATCGCGCTCGAAGAAAAATTCGGCGTGAAGTTTCGCAGCCGCGAAATCGACAAGCTCGCGAATGTGGGTGATTTGGTCAGGCTGCTCGGTGAAAAACTCGGGGGCTAAACCAACGCGTCAATTGCCTGCGCGAGCTTGATATCACGCAGCGATAACCCCCCTGCATCATGGGTGGTGAGTTTGATCGAGACGCGATTATAGACATTCGACCATTCGGGATGATGGTCCATTTTATCGGCGAGCAATGCGACCCGGGTCATGAACCCGAACGCCGCGTTGAAATCATGGAATTTGAACTGCCGCTCAATCGCATCCGCGCCGCTGACCAGATCCCAATTCGGGAGTAGATCCGCCAAATCGCGATGTTCTTCGACGCTCAGACGTGCAATCATTTTTTCGCTCCGGTTGCCGAGATGATCAAGGCTGACGCAGGGCCCAAAACTTGGTCGCGTGCGGGCGCTCGACATGCAAATAGAGCATTACCGGCCCGGATTTGCTGAATTTCAGCGCGCAGGGGATGGTTGCTGTGTGGTATAAGCGAAATCGGGTACCAACCAGTTGCAAATGCGCCGATTTCATATCCAAAACCAGCGTGCCGCGCGCCGGCACCGTAAGGGTGGTCAGCTTGCTGCCATTCGCCGCCAGCAATTCGGTCTTTCGCGCAACCGGACATTTGACCGAGATCAATTTATCGGGCTGGTCCGCGGTATTGGACAAAGTGAAATAACCCTCGGCGGTGATGCCAATTTTCTCAGAAGCCCTGATCCAGCCATGATCGACAGCAACCCCCGGCAAGGGTGCCGGCACCTGCTGCGCGCGCGCAAGCGGCGCCATCGCAAACACCGCCATAATCGCCAAAATCGACTGTAATTTCATCAATTCATCTCCTCAATTCGATCAATACGCCACTCTAAGGGTTCCGCTTGGGCCGCCTGATACCATTGCTCCAGCAAGGGATGCGCGCGCACCGCCGCACCATAAGCACGCGATTGCGCGCTCAAGGAGGGCTGATAGGTCAGAAAACGCGAAACCACCGGGGCATACATAATATCCGCCCCGCTCATCACGCTGCCGAATAAAAACGCACCGCCCCCGGCAAATTGCGCGCGGGTTTGCGCCCATATCGCCTCAATCCGCTCGATATCCGCGCGCACCGCCGGATCAATCGGTCGCGGGCTCGGCACCGGATCGCACTTCATCGGCAGCGCCAAGCGCAACGCGCGAAACCCCGCATGCATCTCAGCGGCAATCGCGCGGGCATGCGCGCGCGCCACCCGATCGGCGGGCCACAGGCTGGGTTGATGCTCGGCGCAATATTCCAAAATCGCCAAACTATCCCAAATTTCTGCCTGATTATGCCGCAAAAACGGCACCATGCCGGAAGGCGAAACCGCTTTAACTGCGGGCGTGCTCCCACCTGCCAGCGCGATCACCTGCTCCTCGACCGCAAGCCCGGCCAAACGCACAGCGAGCCAGCCGCGCAGCGACCAGGACGAATAACGTCGACTCCCGATATATAAACAATCAACCATGATCGGTCTGTAGCGCGAACCCGCTCAGCCCGCCAGATCATGCGCCGGATCAAGCCGGAGCGAGGGATCGGTGGCGCGCACCTCATCGATGAAGGCCGTGATATCGGCCATCACCGGCGCGCGCCAAGCAAGTACCGGCAGCAGCGCCAGCAACAGCGCAATATGGCCAACGCCCGGATAGATCCGCGATTGCACAAAACCACCCACACCGCGCAACGCGCTCGCCAGTGCAGCGGTATTTTTCGGCGCCACTAAATCATCGCGCAACCCTTGTAGCAGCAAACAAGGCGGGGCACCCGGATCGACATGGGCGATCGGCTGGGTGCGCACCATATCCGGCGCTGTGCCGAAAATCAGCTTGTAGGTTGGCCCGGTGATCGGCAGAAAATCATACGGCCCAGCAAGACCAATTGCGCCCGCCAAATGGCTCCGATCATACCCGGCTTCCGCCAGATAATGCGGTGCCAGGGCCAGCATCATCGCTAAATAAGCCCCTGCCGAATGGCCTGCGATAAAAATAGCCGTGGGATCGCCGCCGTCGCGCTGAGCGATCTCGGCAATTTTCGCGGTGGCGTGCGCGGCATCGCGAATGAAATCAGGGTAATGCACCTCGGGATAGAGCCGGTAATCAGGGATCGCAACGTTATAACCCCGACGCGCGAGGAGCCGCCCCAGAAACCGATACTCGGTGCGCGAACCGGTCTGCCAGGAGCCCCCATAGAAAAAAATAATCACCGGGCGCGGCGTTTTCGCCTCGCGTGGACAATAAAAATCAAATTTTTGTCGCGGATGATCGCCATAGGCGATGCCGCTCTGTTCACGCACGTTCCAGCGCGGCGAGAGTAGGTTCAACACATCGGAACCTGAAGGGTAAAACGCCATACTGCTTTCATAAGGATGCGACAGTCCTCCTGGCAAGAGTTGCTCGTGTCCTGCCCCTGAAATCCGACGGATTCAGAGGCAGGACGCGAGGCGGCAAGAATGACCGGGCGGCAAAATTTGCCGCGTATTTCTTGCCGCTCGCGGTCACTCTCGAACGGATATCGCGCACAAACAAGAGGTTAATCCTGGCATGAACCATGCTTCCATCGCGATGGACAAAGCAGACCATCCATCTGCTTCAAACTCATCGCTCCAAGGAAATTAGCATGGTTCAACCGATCAGCCCGACAATCACCGCCCCGCTCGCCTATCAAGGCGGCATTACCCCGAAATCGAAACCAGGGTTCGGCGCCGAACTCAGCGCCATGCTTGGGCAGGTTCAGGCCACACAATCGGGGCTGCAAGCCCTCGGCACCACCCTCACCCACGGCGCCAACGCTGCCCACCCCCATCATGGCCACCACGCGACCCACCGGGCTCAAGCCACCAGCCCGCCTTGGCAATCGAAAAGCGCCGGGCTATCGCCAGCCCATGCCGGATTATCGCTCACCACCTGACGCGCTTGCTTCGCCCCGGCACTGGGCGGGATTTTCGCTCGCCCAGCCGTTAATCATGGGGATTTTGAACGTCACGCCCGATTCATTTTCCGATGGCGGGGCCTATGCCGATACCGAGGCGGCGATCAGCGCCGGTCGCGCCCTGCTCGCCGCAGGCGCCGATATTATCGATATTGGCGGCGAAAGCACCCGGCCCGGCGCGGCCATCGTGCCGACCGATATTGAGTGCCAGCGCGTGGTGCCGGTGATCGCTGGGCTCGCTGCCCTTGGCGCGGTGATCTCGGTCGATACCCGCAACGCCGCGACCATGGCGGCTGCTCTGGACGCTGGAGCGCGGATTATTAACGATGTTTCAGCCTTGCGCCACGATCCAGCGGCGGCAGGGCTGGTGGCCGCACAAGGCTGCCCGGTGATCCTGATGCATATGCGCGGCACCCCAGAAACCATGAAGTGCCACGCTCATTACGCCGATTTGGTGCGCGACGTGACCGATGAACTGGCGCAGGCCAGCGAGCAAGCGATGGCCGCCGGCATCGCGCGCGCAGCCATCGCACTCGATCCCGGCTTCGGATTTGCCAAAAACAGCGCGCAAAATATCACGCTCTTGCAGGGCCTCAATCGCTGCGCGCGCCTCGGTTTTCCGCTCCTGGTCGGGCTCTCGCGCAAGCGATTTCTCGGCGAATTCGTTGCCCAACCCCATGCACCGCTTGCACGCGACCCGGCATCGCTGGCCGCTGGACTTTTCGCGCTTAGCCAAGGGGCCGATATTTTGCGGGTTCATGACGTCGCCGGGACGGTCCAGGCCATGCGGGTTTGGACGCGGCTGGCGGGTCATTAAACCAGCCCTCTTGATCGATCACGCATTCAGGCGTTGAACAGCCTCATGGACCAAATCACGCCACCAGCGAGTGCAACCACCCGGTCACGACGCTTATTCGGCACCGATGGGATTCGCGGCAAAGCCAATAGCCCGCCAATGACCGCCGAGATGGCCTTGCGGCTCGGCCAGGCAGCGGGCGTGATGTTCGTGCGCGGATCGCATCGCCACCGGGTCATCATCGGCAAGGATACACGTTTATCCGGCTATATGCTGGAACCCGCTCTGACCGCCGGGTTCATCGGGGCGGGCATGGACGTCACCTTGGCCGGACCCTTGCCAACCCCGGCGATCGCGATGCTCACCCGCAGCCTGCGTGCCGATTTGGGCGTGGTCATTTCCGCATCGCACAACCCGTTCGAGGATAACGGGATCAAATTATTTGGCCCCGACGGCACCAAATTATCGGACGCGACCGAAGCGGAAATCGAAGCGTTGATGGCGCAGGACTTGACCGCTCGCTTAGCCGCCCCGGCAGAGCTGGGCAAAGCCAGCCGCTTGGTCGATGCCGCCGGGCGTTATGTTGAATGGGTGAAAGCCAGCTTTCCGCGCGGGCTGAGCCTTGAGGGCATGCGCATCGTGCTCGATTGCGCGCATGGCGCGGCCTATAAGGTTGCCCCGGCCGCTCTCTACGAGCTTGGCGCCACCATAATCCCGCTCGGGGTGCAGCCGGAC
>JAJZEG010000380.1 GCA_021828605.1 Pseudomonadota bacterium
CACAATATCGCCGCCGCGCCCGCCATTGCCGCCATCGGGCCCGCCGAACTCGATATATTTCTCGCGTCGGAACGCGACAACACCGTTGCCGCCATCCCCCGAACGCAAATAGATTTTCGCCTGATCAAGGAATTTCATGATTTTACAACAAAAAAGGCCGGCACGGGCCGGCCTTTTGGCACGTGCGCGCGCCCGTGATTATTCAGCGGCGATGGGGAGCGCGTCAACCGAGACATGCACCCGACCCTCGGCCCGGCGATCGAACTTCACATGGCCATCGACCAACGCGAAAATCGTGTGATCCCGACCCAAGCCAACATTGCGCCCCGGACGGACCTTGGTGCCGCGCTGACGAATAATGATGTTACCGGCGATCACTTCCTGACCACCCGACTTTTTCACGCCCAACCGGCGACCGGCGGAATCGCGACCATTGCGCGATGAACCGCCTGCTTTTTTATGTGCCATGGATTACTCTCCGACTCAGGCTGCGTTGATCGATGCGACGCGCAACACCGTTACGTGCTGGCGATGACCGTTTTTGCGGCGGCTATTCTGCCGACGGCGCTTTTTGAAAATGATCACCTTATCGAGCCGGTCCTGCGCGATTACCGTCGCGGTGACGGTCGCACCCTCGACAATCGGCTTGCCGAGCACCACGCCCGCCTCACTGCCCATGGCAAGGATGTCGGTGAAGGTGATGGTGCTGCCGGCCTCAGCCTCGAGCTTCTCAACCTTAAGCACCATTTCCGGTGCAACGCGATATTGTTTACCGCCGGTGCGGATCACTGCGAACATCGATTTGGTCCAATTCTTTCGTAAGCAGCCGAATGCTCGGCCAAGTTAAAGCGCGCGAGCCCCTTAGGCTTACGGCATGCAGCCTATAAGACCGCAACCCGCCCAAAGTCAATCATCCCGATCACCCCGGCGGCATCAACGGCGTCCCCCTCTAATGCTGCGGTGCGGGCGATGGGATCAGCGCATCGAGCGCATGGGGCCCCTGGCGCGCTTGAGGCGCAGCGATGCGCGGCGGCGACCTATAACCCAGCGCATAAAGCTTTTTCATAATGGCGAACATCAAAGGCTGCACACCGAACCAAGTCAAATGCACCTGATCACCAATCACGTAATTAACCTTGCCTGCACTGATCCGATTCCACGCCACGATATGGACATTCGCGTAATGCGCCTGTGCCCAGCGATATTGCCGTGCCACCTCGGGCACCCAAGCGCGCGGCACGGCGGGGATCACCAGCAAAACCTGACGCGCCCCCACCAGCGACAAAAACTGGATCAGATCACCGCGCGCAATCGGGCCATTACTGCCAAGCTCGACAATTATATATTTGATATGATGATAAAATTTCCGATGGTCCAACGCATCGATCACGCTAATACTGCGCACAAAAGCGCGCCCGACATGACCGGTCAAATAGGCGTTCGGCACCTCATGGATCACATAGCCGGACCAGCCGAGCAAAATCGAGTCGGTGATGAACAGAACCTGCTTGTCGGGATAAAGTGGGTTTTGCGCGATGCGCCGATTATCGAAATACACATAACGCATGCGCGGCTTGGGCAGCCAGGTCAGCAGGCGGCGTTGGCGCGCGTGCATCGCTTGCATTTTCGCCTGGGCCAGCGCCGCCCGCAGCACGCGATGGGCGGCAACCGCGTGCTGCTCGGCGCTTAAGCGCGCGGTCGCGCGGTGCAGCCGGTTGGTCAAATAAATATTGGTCGCGCGCAAATTATCAATCTGCCCCGCCAGCCGCGCGTCCGTTTGCTGCCCCGCCGCCGCCCGATACCAGCCCACGCCGCCGATACTCAGCAACAGGCAGGCGATCAAAACCGGCGCCAGCCCGATCGCCATGCGCGGCTGCTTGGCGACCAATTTTTGCAGACCCACCTCAATCAGCCGGTAGGTGAGGAGCGAAAGCGCAACAATCAGGGTCAAAGCCAATGCCGCCTGATCAAACCAAGGTGCATTGCCGAAAAAATGATGCACGCTCGCGATCACCGGCACATTCCATAAATACAGCGAGAACGACATTTCGCCGATAATACTGCCCAGGCCGGGTTGCAGCCGTTGGAGCAAAACACTGCGTCGGGCGCTGAATAAAATCAGCCCGGCGCACAAGGTCGCACCGGCGGAATAAAACACAAAATCATGATAATGGCCGACGACCATGATAGCGGCGAGCACCAGCGCCGCCGCGAGCCCGAGCAGCGTATAACGCCGCGCCGAGGGCACCGCCGCTTGGCGCCCGGCAAACCCGGCATACAGGCTGCCAATCATATAAGGAAAACCATGCCAGGGCAGGACGTAAGCCGCGTTGCTCTGGCCATGGAGCATTAACCAAACCGAACCGCCCAGCATCAATGCGGCGAGCGCCCCGACACCAGCAAAAAAATACCGATCGCGGCGCAGGGTGATTCTGAGCAAAAAATGCACCCAATACAGCTGCACCAGGAGCGAGAGGTACCACATGCCCAAAAACAAATGCGGCAGCGCATCATTCTGAAAATACGAAATATGTCGGATAACCAGATAAAAATTATAGCAAAACGCGATCGACCACCAAGCTGGCGCCCAACCGCCAGTATGGGTCAACACCGCAAAGGCCGCGACGATCAGACTGACCAGGATCGTCGGCACCATGATCCGGGCCAAACGCCGATATAAAAAATCCTGCGCACCCACGGCAAGCCGGGTCTGTCGCATTTTGCCCAGCGACTGGGTGATCAAAAACCCAGAGAGAAACAAAAACACGTCAACGCCGACATAACCACCGGAAAACCAGGACCAGCGATAGGTCACGTTCTGGTGGAGGTGAAAAAATATCACGGCTAAAATTGATAACAAACGCAAATAATCGATATAGACCATCGGGCCGTCCCTGGTATTGAACTCTGGTAATAAACTCTAACTTTAATGACGTGGTTGTTGATATTTTGCAATCTCGCGAGCGATCGCCTGAGCCATCACTTGAATGCCGGTCCAGTTCGGATGAACGCCATCGGTCCAGAAATAATTCGGGTTATTCTGGCTCAGCAAATCCCAGCGCACCAAATGCACGTTCGGATATTCACGCGGCAATCCGATATATAAATTCTGCACCTCAGCCTGCCACGGGCGCGGCACTTCCGGGACCACGAAAAATACCTGCCTTTGTCCCACCATCGAGATGAATTGCGCGACCTGTTTGGGATCAACATAGCCATTAGTGCCCAACTCGATCACCACATAACCCACATTTTCGGTTTGATGGTTAACATGCATCATCGCCCAAATATGCAGCGCGCTGGAAAATTGCCGCCCGACTCGGCCATTGATCAGCGCGTTGGGAAACACATGCGCGATATAGCCGGACCAGCCGGTGATAATACTATCGCCAATGATAATCACCCCGGTCGGCGCAATCGTCGGCGGACGGTCAACCTGCTCGGCGTCAAGCACATAGCCAGGGCGCGGTGACTGGCCGAAATCCTGCTGCGCATCGATCAAGGCGGCCTGATCGAGGCTGGTCGCCACCGGCTGCGGGGCGCGGTGGGTACAGCCAGATAGCGCCCCCGATAACGCCAAGGCGATGAAAATCGGCACGATGGGCCGGATTGATCGGCGATAAAACCAGGACAAAAATCAAACTCCATTGCAGCAGCCTATACTGGCAGAAGCGCTGCGCGCCGCAAGGGAGCAGAAATTGCCGTGCCTGCTAATTGCGTCCAACGCCGAATAGGTGCACAGGCATCCGGTGTTGCATTTGACGCAGTGGACGTGGCGAAATCGGTAGACGCAGCAGACTTTGATTATGGAGTGCCCACGGGGAAATCCGTGGCGTAGAACCGCCCAAATTCGGGGAAAGCTAACGGCCTTGGGCCCACGCCAATCCCGAGCCAAGCGAAACCGGCAATGCCGGTTTTGAAGGTGTAGAGACTAGACGGGGGGCGCCTTAGGCCCGGTGCGATAAGCGTCGGGTGATGGCGAAGGGATAGTCCAGACCACGAACGCCTTTAGGCGGCGGCGAAAGTCGAAGTGGTATGAAAATCTGTTTCTCGTATGAGAGTGCGGGTTCAAGTCCCGCCGTCCGCATTACCCTTGTTTCAATCCCCCTCACGTTGACAGGACCGCAGCGGTCCGGTATCCAAATAGCCATCAATTGCGAATAGTTCTCATTCGCAATTTGTTGCTTTGGAGATGGATATGCCGCAAACCACGCTACTCTCGCCACCCCGTGCCCGACGACTCGCCTTCCTGGCGGTGTTCGGACCAGGACTGGTGGTGATGTTGGCCGATACCGAGGTCGGCAGCATCATCACCGCCTCGCAATCGGGCGTGGCCTGGGGCTATCGGCTGCTGCTACTGCAATTCCTGCTGATGCCAATCCTGTATGTGGTGCAGGAGCTTACGGTACGGCTGGGCCTGTTCACCGGCAAAGGCCATGGCGAGCTGATCCGTGATACGTTTGGCAAAGGCTGGGCCTGGCTGTCGGCGGCGGGCCTGTCGGTCGCCACCATCGGCGCTTTGCTATCCGAATTTTCCGGTATTGCCGGGGTTGGCGAACTCTATGGCGTGCCGCGCATCGCGACACTCAGCCTCGCCGTCATGTTTCTGCTGGTGGTCGCCTTGACCGGCTCCTATCGGCGGGTCGAGCGGGTCGCGATTGCCCTCGGCCTGTTCGAGTTCGTGTTTTTCGGCATCGCCTTCGTCGCCCATCCCAGCCTGACCGCGATTGCCGACCAAACCTTTCGCCCGGCCCTGGCCAATTCCGGCTATATGTATCTGGTCGCGGCCAATATTGGTGCTGTGATCATGCCCTGGATGATTTTTTACCAACAATCCGCCATCGCCGATAAAAAACTGACCGCGGCCGATTTCAAATATGCCCGCTGGGATACCGCCATCGGTGCGGTGGTGACCCAGCTCGTGATGGCCGCGGTCCTGGTCGCCACCGCCGCCACCATCGGGCGGCATAATCCGGGCGCCAGCCTCAATTCGGTCGGCGATATCGCCAGCGCGCTCACCCCCTATCTCGGGGTCACGGTCGGCAAGCTGGTATTCGGTGCGGGCGTGCTCGGCGCCGGGCTGGTCGCGGCCATCGTCGCATCCCTCGCTCTGGCCTGGGGCTTAGGCGAAGTCGCGGGCTACCGCCGCTCGCTGGAGGATCATCCGCTGCAAGCCAAATGGTTCTACGGCGTCTATGCCGCCTGCCTGATCATTGGCGCCACTTTGGTGGTGATGGTGCCCAATCTGGTTATTCTGAACATCGCGGTT
>JAJZEG010000045.1 GCA_021828605.1 Pseudomonadota bacterium
CATTTGCTGGCGCTGCAAGGGGCCACGGGTAATCATCCGCTCAACCGCCTTTTCAATCACCCGCTCAGGATGCGCACCCGACAGGCGCTGACCCAACGTGCGGCCCTTAATCCCACCCGGATAGCCGGTATGGTAATAGAACACGTCTTGATCGAGCTTTTTGCCGGTTACCCGCACCTTCTCGGCATTGACCACGACAATATGATCGCCGCAATCGACATGCGGGGTGAATTGCGGCTTGTGCTTGCCGCGCAGGCGCGTCGCGATCAGGGCCGCCAACCGGCCGAGCACCAGCCCTTCGGCATCAATCAGCACCCAGTTCCGCTGAACCTCGGAAGGTTTCAGCGACAATGTGGTCTTCAACATCGGAACCTCGTCAGAATATTATGTCGTGGGCGGGGCTATGCGGTACTCTACCGATATAGTCAAGCGATCGCCGTGGTGGTATTATAATACCACAGATCGCGCGGTCGCGGCTAAAATCGTCTCCAGCGGCGTTTCTGCCGTAAAACCAAGCTCTTGCTGTGCTAATACGGGATGCGCACGGAACGAGCCGGCGAAACTGCGCCAGGCCGATCCCTGTTTTGCCGCGCGCGCCACCAAACCCAGCCATGAGGCAGGCACCGGCGCCAAGAAAATCCGGCGATCCAACCCCTGCGCCAAGGCGCGGATCAAATCAGGCGAGGCGATTGGCTCGGGATGGGCCGCTAAAATGATTTCAGGCAGCGCGTGTGTGGCCTGGGTCGCGGCGACGATGAGCGCGGCCAGATCGGCGCGCGCGATGAAACTGCGTTGGTTGCCAATCGCGCCGAACGGCAGCAGGCGACTCCGCGCGATGAGCCGCACCAAACGCGGGATATTGCCCGCACAGCCCGGCCCCACCACCGCGCAGGGTCGGATGATCACCAAAGCGGTGCCGGTTCCAGCGAGTACGCGCCGCACCGCTTGCTCGCCCTCAAGCTTGCTCTGTGCATAGGCATCATCAGGATCGGGCTCGGAGGCTTCGGTCACCACGCCATCGGGCGCCTTGCCATGCACTGCGGCGGAGGAGACCAAAATGAACCGTTTCGCGCCGCGCGCGGCGGCAATTTCCGCAACCCGCGCCGCCGCCGTGACATTCGCCGCCGCCAACGCAGCCGGCTCAACACCGGTCCGATGCGCCAGTCCGGCCGCGTGGATGACCACCGAAACGCCGCGCATCGCTGCGGACAAAGCCGGCTCCGGCGCCGCCAAATCTCCCGCCGTGATCGCGCGCTCAGCGCCCGGTGGCACCGCACCCGATCGGCGCAGGGCCACCACCACCGAGCATCCGGCCACGCCAAGCGCCTCAGTAACGGCACTCCCCACAAATCCACCAGCGCCACTGACCAAAACCGATCCAGACCCTAACCCCATTCCCGACATCTTCGCACTTTCTGATATAATGTCAGCTTTTTTAGCTATTGACATTTATGTATTAATTCTGCCATCCACTCAACGAATAGACAATGACTGCTTTGGGATCACCTTTTTAGGGATCACCGCTTTGGGGAAGGAACCACCATGAGTTCAAGCACCATGAGTAATAGTAAATTGAATGCCACCGCACGCAGCATTTCAATTTTGGTGGTCGCCTCGACCTTCATCACCCTGATGTCACTCGGCGGCTCCTATTATTACATCGCCGCTTGCGTCATCACCTTGGTTTTTGTCGGGCTCGACTTGGTCGCTGGCATGGAAACCTCCGATCCGCGTCACAATAACCCGCTGCATATGAACGCCTCGCTCTATCTGGTTTCCCCGGTCATGCTCTGGTTTCTGGTGGTCTATGCCTGGTTCCTTGGTGGTTTCATTCGTCCTCATTCCGATCCGCTGAGCCTTGGTGCGTCGCTGGATCACCTGACCGGCCTGAACCTGTTGGCGGCACGTAGCCACACCACTTTACCGGAACTGATCGTCGGCGCCTACTGCCTCGGCTCGATTTGGGCGGCTTACGGCACCATTGTCGGGCATGAACTGACCCACCGCACCTGGAGCAAGCCCGCGATGATCATCGGGCGTTGGCTGCTCGCCCTTACCTTGGATGCGAGCTTCGCGATTGAGCATGTGTACGGGCACCACCTCAATCTCGGCACCCCCGCTGATCCGGCAACAGCGCAACGCGGCGAAAATGTCTATCATTTTCTGTTCCGCTCAACTTTCGGGCAAATTAAAGGATCGTGGCATATCGAGGCGAAGCGCCTCGCGCGCTCCGGCTATGGCGTCTGGACCTGGCGCAACCGGATGTTCTCCGGCTGGGCGATGTCGGCGGCTTACGCGGCATTGTTTTATGTGTTCGCAGGCTGGCAGGGCACACTGGTTTTCATCGGCGTTGCTTTGTTCGGCAAATGCTACCTGGAGGCGGTCAATTTCATCGAACATTACGGCATCGTGCGGGTACCCGGCACCGCGGTCGAACCGCGCCACTCGTGGAATTGCAATCATCGTGTGTCATCCTGGTTGTTTTTCAATCTGACCCGCCATTCCCATCATCACGCGATGGCCGACAAACCCTATTGGGAACTGCGCGCCTATCCCGATGCGCCGATGATGCCCTTCGGCTACCTGACCATGATTTACGTCTCACTCATCCCGTCTTTGTTTCGCCGCGTGGTCGACCCGCGGGTGCTGCATTGGGATCGGCATTTTGCCGCACCTTCGGAATATCACCTGATCGATGCTGCCAACGATGCCAGTAATGATCGCAACTTCGTCGGCGTGCGCGCCCACCGCTCGACCATGGTGGCTGCTGAATAATGGCGCTGCTCAGCCGCCTGTTCGGGGCAAAGCAAAGTGCCACCACCGTGCGTGTTCTGCCTGCCGACATCGCGTTCACCGCGCAGCCTAAACGCACGGTGTTGCAGGCCGCCCTTGATGCGGGTCTCGCCTACCCGCATCAATGTCGCGTCGGCTCATGCGGCACCTGCAAAACTCGGTTAGTCTCGGGCTCGGTGCGCGAACTGACCGACAAATCCTACATTCTTTCCGACCAAGAAATGCGCGATGGGGTGATCCTGGCCTGCCAATCGATCCCGAAATCCGATTGTGTGATCGATAATCCCAGCCTGCGCGCCGACCAATTCATCCACGAGGTCAGCAGCACCAACGCCACCATCACCGCGATTAGCGCGATGACCCATGACATTATCCGCCTCGATTGCGCGCTCGATCAGCCCATCGCCTATCTCGCCGGGCAATATGCGGAACTGACCACGCCCGATGGCGAGTCTCGGCATTTCTCCTTTATCGATCCCCCCGCAACCGCCCCGGACGTCACCACCCTTGCGCGGTTCTACATCCGCCGGGTGCCCGGTGGCGCGTTTACCGGCCATTTATTCGATCACGCCAAGCCCGGCGATAAAATGACGCTGCGCGCCCCGTATGGCGGGTTTTATCTGCGCCCCGGTGCAGCACCGGTCCTGGCCGTTGCTGGCGGCTCGGGCCTAGGGCCGATCCTCGCGATGCTTGAACAAGCCCGCGCCGAACGGCTCGCGCGCGATGCGATTATTCTGTTCGGCGCACGCACCCAGTCGGATTTATACGCGCTGGAACGGATTGAGGCGCTGAGCCGGATTTGGATCGCGCGGCTACAATTAGTGCCGATTCTCTCCGCCGAACCCGCCGACTCAAACTGGTCCGGTGCGCGCGGTTTCATTCATGAATGGCTCACCAGCGCCACCATGCCCGACCTCGCCGAGCATCACGCCTATTTATGCGGCCCGCCTGCCATGATTAGCGCGACGACGGCAACGCTCCGTGCCGCTGGCATCGATGCGCGCCATATTCATGCCGATGCGTTCACTGATCGCAGCACAGTGGCCGCCAACCCCGCCTGATCATGTGAGTCCGGATCACCCTGACATTGCCGCGCGCTGACGGGTCAAAGCCAGGACCGCGCGGCTGATTGGCATCGGCACATCGACCCATTCCGCCATTTCCACCACGGCACCCAGCACCGCCTCAATTTCAATCGGCCTACCGCGTTCCAGATCCTGCAACATTGAGGTTTTATGCGCACCCACCTCGGCGGCACCGGCGATGCGCTGCTCAATCCCGATCGCGAACCGTACCCCTAACCGCTCCGCCACCTGTTGCCCTTCGGCCATCATCGCCGCCGCGACATCACGCGTGCCGGGATCGCCGGTAATGACGTCCAGCGTGGCCTTGGTGAGGGCGCTGATCGGGTTGAACGCCATATTGCCCCAGAGCTTCACCCAGATATCATCGCGAATCCGTGGACGCACCGGGGCTTTCAGCCCCGCCGCCACCAATAATGTCGCCAGCCGCTCGACCCGTTCGCTGCGCGTCCCATCAGGCTCGCCGAGCACAAACCGATCGCCATAGCTATGCGCAACCACCCCCGGCTCAATAATTTCCGCCGCCGGATAGACCACGCAGCCCAACACCTGGCTTGGCGGCAAGGCGGCCCAAACCGCGCCCTGCGGATCAATCGCGGTAATCCGCCGATCCGCCAGAGAGGCTGGCAAACCATAACAATACCACCACGGAATTCCATTAACCGCCGCTACAATCGCCGTCTGCGGCCCGATCAGCGGGGCAAGCTGCGGTAACGCCGCCTCGATTCCTTGCGCCTTTAGGGTGATCAGAACGTAATCCTGCACGCCTAGGCTGGCGGCATCACCCACCAGCGGATGGGTGACATGCTCGCCGGTGGCGTCGCGCAGGATCAGACCGCGTGACTCAATCGCCGCCCGGTGCGCACCGCGCGCCACGATGGCGGTTTTCACCCCAACCAATTCCAACCGCGCCGCCAGCAACCCGCCAATAGCGCCCGCGCCAAAAATGCAAATCGAGGTCATCTCAAGGCCCCAAACCAAGGCGCTGCGCCATGCCGATACGCTGGATTTTGCCGGTCGCCCCTTTCGGGATCGCCTCGTTGATCAAAATCTGACGCGGCACTTTGAAGGTGGCGAGCCGTTCCGCCACAAAATCGCGCAAGTCCTGCACGCTCACCACCATGCCCTCGCGCAAAACCACCACCGCACCAACCTCCTCGCCCAACACCGCGTGGGGAACGGCGAAACAGCACGCTTCCGCCACCGCCGGATGATCGAGGAGGGCGATATCGATCTCCAACGGGCTGATTTTTTCCCCGCCCCGATTGATCATTTCCTTCAGCCGACCGGTCAGAAACAAATAACCCTCGGCATCGATCCGGCCCTCATCGCCGGTGCGAAACCAACCCTCGATGAACGCCCCGGCATTCGCTTGGGGATTATCCGCATAGCCCGCCGTAACGTTAGGGCCACGGATCACCACCTCGCCCGCCTGATCCGCTGGCAGAAACCCGTTTTCACGCCAAATCGCGATGTCCGGCCCCGCCGCAACACCCACCGAGCCCGGCTTGCGCACGCCCGGCGGCAGGCGGTTCGACGCCATTTGATGCGCGGCCTCGGTCATGCCGTAGGCCTCGATCACTGGACAGCCAAACCGCGCTTCCAACGCCGCCATCACCTGCGGCGGCAGCGAGGCCGAGGATGAGCGGATGAACCGCAATTGCGACGGCACCGCCTGATCGCCGCGCGCGCGCAGCAAAATCGCCTGATGCATGGTCGGCACGGCGGTAAACCAGCATGGCCTGACTTCGTCGAACCAGGTAAAAAACTTGAACGCATTGAAGCCGGGCGTGCAGCTCACCCCGCCTTGCGCCGCGAGCGACGCCAAACAGGCCGCAACCAAACCATGAATATGAAATAACGGCATGATATTGAGGCAAACATCATCGGGTCCGAGTGCCAGGCTGGTCCCGATATGATGCGCCGACGCTGCCAGATTAGCCTGGCTGAGCGGCACAATTTTCGGCCGCGCCGTGGTGCCTGACGTATGCAGCACTAACGCCTCGTCGCTGGGCTGAGCCGCACCCGGCGAGGCGGCGTCGGTGCGCGCAACGTGCGCGAAATCGAGGGTGAAGGTGCCCGCTGCGCCGTTGGCGTTGGGGTGAATAAAAATAAGCGGAATACCCAACCGCGCGGCCACCGCGCGCACCGGACCCGCTTCATCGGCGACAACCATGATCGCGCTTGGGCGCAAATCGGCCAAATAAAACTCGAACTCGGCTTCCTTGTAAGCGGGGTTGAGCGGTGCCGCCGATGCGCAGCAGGCGACCGCCAGAAACGCGGTTGCCGCCATGGGTCCGTTCGGTAAAACCAGCGCCACCCGATTACCTCGACCGATCCCCTGCGCGTTCAGCGCCTCCGCTATGATGCAAGCAAGTTGGCGCAAACCCGCCCCATCAAGCCATGGCGCACCCGGCGCGCCAATCGCCCGCGCCCCCTGATGCGCGGCGAGCAATGCCGGGAGGGATTGTGGCGGCGATGGCGGTTGGTCGATCATTTTTCATCTCTTTCCTGACAAGGCTGCATCGCCGCCGTGAGCACATGGCGCACCGTATCATAGAACCCCGCCGCATCGTTTTCGGTCGCCAGCCGCGTCAAAGCAGCCTTGCGCAGCGCCGACCACTGATCAGTCGAGCCATAAACGGCGGCAATCCGTGCCGCGAACCCTGGCGCATCGTCCATTGCAACCGCCGCAAGCTCAATCCCATCGGACCAGCCGAGCTGCCGGGCCAGTAAATCGGTCACGATACACGGCACGCCAAAGCCAGCCGCCTCGTATATTTTATAGGGTGTCCCCGCCGCGAACCGGGTCGGCGCGATGACTAGTCGATGGCTGTTATAAACAGGCTGCAAATCATCAATACTGCCCAGTAATCGGATGCCTTTCAGCCCGGCAAATTCACTCAAATCAAGCTCCGGCGCCCGGTAGCCCACGACCGAAAGCGTCGGCGTTTGATCGCCCATCAATGTTTCTAACGCGGGTAAAATTTGTTCGGCATACCAGCGCAGCGCGTCCAAATTTGGACTATCCGGCTGATGCATACCTGCCACAAATAGTAATCCGGCGCGCTGATCAAAATCGCATAAAGTGGGCCGGATGGTCCCGATGGTGCCCAGCACCGTAACATTTTCTACACCAATGGCGCGCAGCATATCCGCTTCGGCCTGATTGACCGCCGTCACCGACCGGCACATACCGGCGTGACGAAACTCCTCGGTCAACGCCGTCACGAAATCAAAATCCTGGCCAAAACTCGCGGCTTGCGCGGCGGCCCTTGCCGCCTCAACCGCTTCGGTATCAAGCAAAAATGGGGTTGAGGCCGGATCGATCCCGGCTGCCTCGAAAATCGGCAAGGTTCGATCCAGATTATGCGTGCGAGATATCCAAATCGCATCATAATAATCGGCCCGCTCGGCGAGCAAAGCGGGCAGGGTCAGGATGGTCCGATCATACAGGATTTCGGCGGTATCGGGCGCATCGCCCCATAGGCTCATCAAATCCTGGCGGGTGCCATTGATCGGTAACACCGAGACCTGCCAACCCGCCGCGACGATGGCGTGGAGCACATCATTGGCCCGGACAAATCCGGATCCGAGGCGCCGCACCGGCACGGTATCCTCCAAATAGAGCAACCGCCGCTGAGCATCGCCACGACTGCGCGCGCGCAGGATTGAGGCGGCTTGGGCACCCCTCGCCTGAGCGACTTGGCTCGTCAAAAAAGCCGCTTGCTTGGCGCGGAACATCTCGCGATTTTGTCGCATCATGGCCATCGACTCTTCGGCATTACGCGCCGAGCCGAATTCGAGATGATGCACGATCACGCTGGGATCATAGACATTCCGATATCCCGCTTGCAAAAACCGCACGGATAAATCGACTTCCTCATAATAGGCGGGCGCATAATCGGGATCAAAACCCCCAATCTCGCGCCATATTTCAGTGCGGCAAAGCAAAAATACCCCTGAACAATAATCGACGTCGCGGACAAAATTCGCCTCCGGCACTAACGCTGGCTGATCGCGCAAATACCCGACCGTGGTGCCATCCTGCCAAATAATCGAGCCCGCTTCCTGCAAACGGCCATGACTGCGCAACACTTTTCCGCCCACCGAGGCAATTTTGGGGTCATGATCCAACCGGGCTAACGCATGGGCGATCGCGCCATAACCCAGTTCGATATCATTATTCAGCAACAGCACGGCGGGTGCGCGCACCATGGCCATCGCCCGGTTGCAGGCGAGCACGAAACCAAGATTGCGGGCATTGCGAAACAACACAGCACCGCGCACATAGGTTGCGATACGGGTGGTGTCATCGGTTGATGCATTATCGACCAAAATCAACTCGATTGGACCATCGAAATTTTGGCGCAGCGACGCCAGAGCCTGCATGGTGAGTTCAAACTGGTTGAACAACACCATGACCACGCTGATCACCGGCGCTTGGTTTTCTAGCGAAAAATCAAGCACCGTGCGCGCAAAGGCCGCAATTTGATTGCGAGCCCGCAAGGCAAAAAGAGTTTTCCCGGTTGCTTCCGATAATTCCGGTGCGCGCTCGGGCGGGCAATAGGCTAATTGCAACGGCAAGCCGATGCGCCGTAAATGCGCGAATGCATCGCGAACCCGACCACTATTCAGGTCGTGGACGACCCGAGGATTTATATCGCGGTAGTAGAGTAAGTCGATATCAACGCGCGGACGGCGCAATTCGAAGGCGCCGTGTTGGACGAAATGCCGATAGCCGGAGGGCAATAATCCCGCCTCCACCGCAAACCTGATGTCTGGATAGGTTTCCAGATAAAAATGTTCGACGAATTCGGGCACCGGATCGTACCCGCCGGAAATTGGTAATGTCAGGTAATGGGTCAAAGCGGAGGGGAGTTTTTTCTGCTCTAACGCCTCATTAACATGCAAGTAGGTCTCAATATACCAAGCTGGATCGAAATAAATCGACGGTGCGAGATGCGCGAAAATTGATCCCTCTTCGAGCGCCCGCAGGTAAAATCCGTATGCACCCCATTGATCAAGCAGAGCCGGATCCGCACCGGCCTTCTCTGCACCCTCGCGATAAAATTGTGGATCGAACAGAAAATGAGCCTGACGTTTCTCGAACTGGCCTGACTTCAACCAGTGATCATAACGGCCATAACAAAAATGTTGCTCCAAATTTTCGATGGTCATGTCTTCGTAGAGCATCGCGTAATAGCCGTCATCGAATAACAAATGTGGTGAAAGCTGCCGGTAGCCAAGCCGGCAATAATGGTCGAACCCTGAGGCATAATCACCCTGCGCGATCAGGGCCGCGACATCAGGATTGGTCTTGCGATAAAAACCCTCATCGAAATAAAATGTTGGATTATGCCCGAGTGCTGCGCCAAATTGCAGGTAATAATCGAGCACCCGCCCCATGACCCCCGCACAGATTGCCGCCGCGTCAGGATATCTGTTGCAATACCAGATCGGATCAAAAATCGCCCAAGCCGGAGGCTCTCCGGTCAACCCACGCAAAACCTCGTTCGCTGTACCGACCATTTATAGCCTCATGCATGCAAAAAGGGCGTTTCCCGTGTTACCGGAAAACGCCCCTTGCCCCGGCGCAAGCGCCGGGTCAATCGGTAAAGCGGTTAGAATTAAAGCTTCGTGCTGAAGGTCTCGACCGCTTTGGTCATCCGCGCGGTGAGCGGCGCGATCGCTTGCTCGGTAATTTTGAGCGAGGCATCGGTCATTTTGCTGGTCTCGGCAACCATTTTTTCAACCAAGGTGCGCGCAAAGCCGGTTTGCAGCTCAACCGCTTCCTTAACCGACTTAACACCCGATAACGCCTTCGCGGTCGCAACGCTTTCCTGCACCGACGCCTGGGTGGTCGCCGCCAGATGCTTGCTCAGATCCTGAACGCCCGTGGTAAAAATTTGCGAGGCCTTGATCAGAGCTTCGACATTGCCCTGGCTGAAGGTCATGAAATCTTCGGTGGTTTTCATCATCTTTTCCATCTGCTCCTTCATTTTCGCCTGAGAAGCCTCAAATCCGTGTGTCGCCTTCGCGATGCCCTCTTTCATCGATTCGAGAGTCGCTTCAAAGCCTTTGGTGGTCTGGGTCGCGTCGATCATTTTGCCTTTGGTGGTCATCAATTTGTTCCTTTGCTTTTAGCCAGTGTGATCAGTCATCGTCCGGATCGGTCCCGCAATTCGGAATGAAGCCGGAAAGGTTGTAACAGACAATTTTGTAACAACCCATGGTTTCAATCACCGCTAAACCGGTTCGAAGACCCCGTCAACGATCCACAACCCAAAACTCAAGGCCAATAAGATCGCGCGAACGCGGAATGGTGCGGTGCAGCAAAATCGATTTACCCCTTCACAAAACCGGCGTCAAGCAGTTTTTTGTGCAGCGCACAATCGATTTATCGGCCGTGCCGTCGATAACGATGAAAGCCGAAAGCGGCAAAATCTGGAGGAATTTCCTGTAATATACTGTTTTTCCGATTTATTAGGCATTTTAACTAGACAGTGCGAATCACCTGCTTTATCACCCGGAGGCGCCATAATTTTATTTCTGGAGTTGCCATGAACGGGGCTGCACTGCGTTTCCCGCCGTTTTGCGAACGATTTTCAGGAAAATCGTCCGCGCGAACGCCGCGATTACGCGCCCGTTTTGGCTGGAGCCTCCGCTCTGGATCCCGACTTTTGGGCCTCGCTTTGGCGCTCGGCGCCTTGTTGGCGGTGCCGCACCGAGCCCATGCCGGCCTGCGCGGCGAACCGACCAGCCCTGGGATTAGCTGGGTGGTCATGGACGCGAATACCGGGCGAATCCTTGGCGAAAATCAAGCCTACACCCTGCGCTACCCCGCCAGCCTGTCCAAACTCATGACACTCGATCTGGCCTTCGCGGCGCTGCATGCGCACCGGCTGAGTTTCGCGACCGATCTGCCGGTCACCGCCGCCGCCGCCGACGTTCAGCCGGTCAAGCTCGACCTGGTTCCCGGCCAGCTTGTATCGGTGCGCCAAGCCGTCCTGGGCATGACAACGCTTTCCGCTAACGATGCAGCCACCGCTCTCGGCCAGTATCTCGGCGGCGGCAGCATCCGTCATTTCGCCGCCATGATGACGGCGCGCGCGCACCAGCTTGGCATGTTGCGCACTCACTTCGCCAATCCATCGGGCTTACCGGATGCAAGCCAAGTAACCGATGCGTATGATATGGCGATTCTCGCCCGCCACCTGCTGATTAACTATCCGCAATATCGCTATTTATTCTCCGTGCCGCAATTTACCTTCGAAGGCCGGATCATCCCGAATATCGATGGCATGCTCAAACGCTATCCCGGTGCAATCGGGATGAAAACCGGCTATACCGATCTGGCTCGGTTTAATTTGGTCACCGCTGCCGTGCGCAACGGCCATTTATTGATCGGCGTCGAGCTTCACGCTCGGTCCTGGCAGGTGGCCTATGTGACCATGGCGCATCTGCTCGACCAAGGGTTCGCTCATGATAATGCCGGTCGCCGCGCGCTGACCTTAGCCGCCAACCAGCCGAGCGTCAGTTCGGTGATCGGTCAGCCTACCCCGGCCATTGCGCGCCCGATCACCGCCCGTCCCATTACGATGCGTCCGCAAGTTGCGGATATCGCCGTCAGCACCCGCGCCGATCATCACGGCGACTGGGTCGCCCAGGTTGGCTCTTATGATCAATATGCTGCCGCCCGGCGCCAGGCTTTGGCGGTGCATCGCCTGCGCGGCAATCGTGGGCGGGTGCTGGTTCTGCCCGCCCTGGTTCGGGGTCGCCGCATGTGGCGCGCCCAGCTGGTCGGGCTCGACCGGGTTGCCGCTAAACAAACTTGTCGCCTCCTCGCCGCCCATCATTTATCCTGTTTCGTGATCGCTCCGGCGCGCGAAAGCCTCGCCATGCGCTGAGCGGCAGCCATCCGCATTTGCCGCCGGTCAGATTTTAGAGTTAGTTTATTTCAACTCGACCAAGCCTGATTCATGATGAAAGAATAAAAATGCGTGCGCTTCGCGTGATCCTGCTGTTTATTATCGTGCTCTTGCTCATCTGGATCGGCCTGTGGTGGTATGCCCAGAGCCAGCTTGTGGTCAGCGTGCATCGTGAGGAAACCACACTGCGCCAAACCGGTTGGACCATTACCCACGGGCCGATCACCAGCGGTCATTCACCGCTCGCTGCGCGCGTTACCGTGCCAAATCTGGTCCTTATGCCGCCCGGCGCGCCTGGCACCCGCCCGACCATCGATTTCCCGCAGGTGAGCAGCCAGATCAGCGCGACCGACCCCTTCACCGTTGCCCTTGATTTGCCCCATCAATTCACCGTCAGCGCACCAGGCGGGTCGCAAATCGTGATCAAAGCCGATGCCATCGCCGTTCATTATCACTTCACCCCGAACGCAATCCTCAAGCACACACCGGATGCGGTGCGCGGCGCGAGCACCCGGATCAAAAATTTACAAGCAAGCGTCGGCGGCAGCAATTTTCCGATATTCACCATCGGCACCCTTAGCAGTCAGCTCACCAATCATCCGCACGCTGACGGCAGTGATACCGCCCTCAACTTTAATGAAACAATCAAAAACATTGCCATTTCGCCGATTTTCGTGACCCTGGCCGGCCTGCCATTCGGCGGCCAAATCAAGCAACTCACGATCAAATTAACCGCCTCCGGACCTGATTTCCCGAACCTGTTCACCGCAGCGACCCTGCCGCCGGCAACAACCGGCGCCAATCCACTCACCCAATCGACCGCCCAACTTGACGCGTTCGCCGCCCGCTTGCGCCCCTGGGCAAGCCATGGCGGGCATGGCCGTCTCGCGCTCGCTTTGCGCGTGGGCCCGCTTGACGCCAAACTCAACACCGCCTTCAAGTTCGACAGCACCCTGCAACCGCAAGGCCATGGACTCCTTAACGCAACCGGCTTGACCGCTTTTTTCACCGCGATCAGCACGGCCCAACCCCGCTTTGCTGGCGCCATCGCCGCCGCGACAACCGCGACCGCGCCGTTTATGACCACAGCGTCAAATGGCCATCACACGCTGCATATCGTTCTCGCCCTGCGCCACCGGAACCTCACGCTTAACGGCAAACCCGCCACCACCCTGCCCTTGATCAACTGGTCTCCAGCGTCGGTCGCGCCGGTAACGCATTGAAGCCATGACAGAACGGTGGTTTCATCCCACCGTTCCTGCCGCCATGATTAGGTCATGGCCGGCACCCCAAACCGATGAAAGCTGATCCTGCCGACGAGGTTGGACCCGACGAGGTTGGGCTTAGCACCGGTCAAATGCGGATCACCGCCCTGATCGTCGCCACCGCGTTGTTAATGCAGGGCCTGGATGGCACGATTGTCGCCACCGCCTTGCCCGCGATGGCGAAAAGCTTTCACGCTGAGCCGATCCATATGAGCTTGGCGCTCACCTCTTATTTGCTCTCGCTCGCGATTTTCATTCCCGCCTCGGGCTGGTTCGCTGATCGGTTTGGCAGCCGCACGGTGTTTCGCGCTGCCATCCTGATTTTCACCATCGGCTCGGTCTTTTGCGGGTTAGCCGATTCGCTCGGGATGCTGATTGGCGCGCGCATCGTGCAGGGGATTGGCGGGGCGATGATGGTGCCGGTCGGGCGTTTGCTGTTGCTCAAATCGGTGAAACGCGCGGATATGATTGCCGCGACCTCGTGGTTCACCATGCCCGCTTTGATCGGGCCGATCATTGGCCCGCCGCTTGGTGGTTTCATCGTGACCTATATTTCCTGGCGCTGGACCTTCGGCATTAATGTGCCCATCGGCATTATCGGGATTATCGCCGTCAGCCTGTTCGTTGCCGAAGTGAAGGACACCGAAAACGCCGGAAAACTCGATTTACTCGGCCTGTTCTGGAGCGGTTGCGCGATGGCCCTGCTGATGACCGGCTTCGAGACCATCGGCAATGGGCTGATCCCGCTTGATGCGAGCATCGGCTGTTTTATCGCCGGCAGCATCGCCGCCTACGCTTATTGGCGGCACGCGCATATCCACCCGCATCCGGTGCTGGATCTGACGCTGCTGCGCATCCATACCTTTGCCAACTCCACCCTGGCGGGCAGTTTTTTCCGCATTCTCGCCGGGGCAATCCCGTTCCTGCTCCCCCTCATGTTGCAAATCGGCTTTGGCGATACCGCCGCGAAAAGCGGCACCATCACCTTCATTGCCGCGGTGGGCGCTCTGGCGATGAAGCCGCTTGCGCAACCGATTCTGCGCCGCTTTGGCTTTCGGGCTTCCATGGTCGCGTTTGGCTCTTTGTCGGTGGTTTTCACCCTGGCCTGCGCCGCCTTTCGCCCGGATTCGCCGATCATCTGGATTGATCTGGCTTTGCTGTTAGGCGGGGTCTTTCGCTCCCTGCAATTCACCGCGCTGAACACCATTGCCTATGCCGATGTGCCGCGCGCCCGGATGTCAGCCGCGACCAGTTTTTACGCAACCTTTCAGCAAATCACACTGACTTTAGGCATTTCACTCGCGGCCGGCACGCTCGATGCCACCAGCGCGATCACCGGCCATATCACACCGACCATTGATGATTTTTCCATCGCCTTCATTCTGGTCAGTCTGATTGGCGCGATTGCCGTGCCGATTTCCGCCCGGCTGTCACCCCAAGCGGGCGATGATATTAGCGGCCACCATGCCCTGCCCGTTCAAGCGCCAATCGCGGCTACAACACCACCGCCGGATCGCGGATAATCCGCACTCGTTCGACCCGCCGACCGTTCATTGCCATCACCTCGAAGCGCCAGCCGCCAAACGCGATGACATCGCCCGCGCGCGGCACCCGCTTGAGCAAAGCGAGCACAAACCCGCCCAGCGTGTGATACGAGCCCTGCGCCGGTAACCGCTCCAAGCCGAGCCGATGCGCCACATCATCAATCGGCTCTAGCCCGTCCAGTTCCAAACTCTGCCCTTCGCCGGGTTGTTCGGGGATATTAGGATCATCCTCGGCATCCCCGACAATCGCCTCAAGCAAATCACCGACCGTAATCAACCCCTCGAAACTGCCATATTCATCGAGCACGAACGCCGCACCCATCGGGTCGGCTTTAAGCCGCTCCAGCGCGTCGAGCGCACTGATTGTATCGGGCACCGCCAAAGGCTGGCGCAAAGCCGCGGTCAGCGAAATTTCCTTGCCATCGAGCATGCGATCCAAAATATCCTTGGCCTGCACAATCCCGACCACGTTATCAATGTCCCGTTCGCACACCACAAAACGCGAATGCGGTGCGGCCTTCAGCGCCGCGATCACCGCACTGCGCGGTGCCGAGCGATCGAGCCACGCAATATCCTGACGCGGCGTCATGATCGCGCGCACTGGCTTGTCAGCGAGGCGCATGATCCGTTCCATCATATCGCGCTCCTCAAATTCGAGCATGCCCGATTCAGTGCCTTCCGCCAGAATCGCTTTCAGCTCTTCCTCGCTCACCGCGCGCCGATCAGCACCGGTTGGGCCAAACAAACGGAGGATCATCCGTGAGGTGATCCCCAGCAACCACACCAAGGGCGCGGCGAAGCGGGCGAACATGTCCAGCGGCCATGCCACCACACAGGCGATGCGCTCGGCATGACGCAGGGCTAATTGTTTAGGCACCAATTCGCCAAACACCAAAGTCAAAAAAGTCACGCCCAGCACGGTGAGGGCTAGGGCTATTGTACCCGCGAACGGCGCAATTGCGGGAATGCGGGCCACAATCGGCGTCAGTAAAACCGCAAGCCGCGCCCCACCCAGCACACCAGCCATGACACTGATCACGGTAATGCCGATTTGAACGGTCGGCAGGAACCGATCCGGCGCCTCCGCCAAACGCCGCGCCCGCGCTGCACCCGCCACGCCGCGCCGGATCATTAAGGCTAAAGCGGCCCGCCGCGCCGAAACCAGGGCCATTTCGGCCATCGCAAAGCCGGCATTGAGCACGACCAAGCCGACTAAAACGCCAATATCCAGAATAAGTTGCGTAACCATCTTGATCTAATAATTCACCATTGAGAAGCTGCTTATACCTGATTTTATTGATTTTGGATGCAGCGATTTTGCCATGGTTCCGCCGCAATCCGGTCCACCCTACGCCGCAGTGCAGCGTCATGAGTGTCAGGCGCGGTGATCACGCCGCGTTCAGCCGGGTTTCGAAACAATGACCTATCACGCCAAACTGCGTCCCCTCCCACCGCGCCGATTGAGCAGCGGCACAAGTCCGAGCCCGGCCCGTTCCGGTTGGATCAGCGCGGGATCATGGCTCGCCGCCCTCGCTACGGCGGCGGTGGCGTTTTCGGCCTGGGCATGGCTCGACCGGCCGGTAACCAACATTCCACCCTATCGGGGCGAGATTAGCGGTTTTGCGTTCTCACCCTTTCACGCCGGCGAAAATCCACAAAGCAACGTGTATCCGTCGATTGCACAAATCAAATCGGACCTCGCACTGGTCGCGACTAAAACCCATAATATCCGCACCTATACGGTGCAGAACGACCTCGGCGATATTCCGGCTTTAGCCGCGCCCTATCATTTGAAGGTGACGCTCGGCGCCTGGATTGATCAACATTTGCAAGCGAACCAGCGGGAATTGACCAAGGTGGTCCAGGTCGCCAACGCGAACCCGGACGTCAAAGCGGTCATGGTTGGTAACGAGGTGATTTTGCGTCGCAACCTCACCGTAGCGCAACTCGGGGCGGATATTCGCTATGTGAAGCAGCGCGTGCATGTGCCGGTTTCCACAGCCGAGCCTTGGCATGTCTGGCTGCATCACCCCGCTTTGGCGAAATCGGTTGACTTCATTACCGTGCATTTACTCCCTTATTGGGAAGGCTTGCCTGAGAAAAATGCGGTTGCCTATGCGCTGCACCGGCTGCACCAGGTCCAACGCGCCTATCCGGGCAAGCGGGTGGTGATCGGTGAAATCGGCTGGCCGTCCGATGGCATCGATATCGGTGCGGCCCGCGCCTCGCGGGTTTTGCAAGCGCGGTTTATGCGTCAGTTCTTTAATGTCGCGCGCCAGCAGCATTTGCATTATTTCGTCATGGAAGCGTTCGACCAGCCTTGGAAAACCAGTTTCGAGGGCCGTGCAGCCGGATATTGGGGCATGTGGTCGCTGGCGCGTCAGCCAAAATGGTCGCTCACCGGCGCCGTCACGCCCAATCGCGCTTGGCGTGAATGGGCGGTGGGCAGTATCGCGCTTGCGCTCCTGATCAGCCTCGCTTTGCTCTCGCGTCGCCCTGATTTGCGTTGGCCCGGCAAGCTGCTCTTTGCCGGATTGGTGCAAGGGTTCACGGCCGCGATTACCGCCTTGTTATTGACCATGGGCGAAACTTATCTGTCCTGGAGCGCTGCCGCCGTCTGGTCAGTGCTTGCGGCGGGACAAGGCTTACTGCTGTTTTTGCTCATTGCGGATAGTTTTGAGCTGGTGGAAACCCTGTTCGGTCGGGTTCGCAAGCGCCATTTCGAGCCGGTGCCTGCTCTACAGGGCTCAATTTTGCCTAAAGTGTCGTTGCATTTGCCGATTTGTAACGAGCCGCCAGAGATGGTGAAACTCACCTTGAACGCGCTCGCTGCCCTCGATTACAGCAATTTCGAGGTGCTGGTGATCGATAACAACACCAAAGATCCGCGCGTTTGGGAACCGGTGGCCGAACATTGTGCGCGTCTGGGGCCGAAATTCCGCTTTTTCACTCTGGGCAGCTATCCCGGATTCAAGGCGGGCGCGCTGAACTTTGCGCTCCGCGAAACCAGCCCAGATGCCGATATCGTCGGCGTGCTCGACAGCGATTATATCGTCGATCCCGACTGGCTGCGCAGCATGGCCCCGGCCTTCGATGACCCGGCGGTTGGTTTCACCCAAAGCCCGCAGGATTACCGCGACAATGACGGCTCATTGTTCAAGCGCATGATGTTCTGGGAATATGCCGGGTTTTTCCAAGTCGGCATGGTCAATCGCAATGAGCGTAACGCGATTATCCAGCATGGCACCATGACGCTGATCCGGCGCGATGCCTTGACCGCCGAAGGGGGTTGGGCCGAATGGTGCATCACCGAAGATAGCGAGCTGGGGATCAATTTGTTCGAGCGTGGCTATCAGGCGGTTTATTCCAAGCGCAGCTTCGGGCGCGGCGTCATGCCTGATGATTTCAATGCGTTCCGTAAACAGCGGTATCGCTGGGCCTATGGGGCGATGCGGATCACCCGCGCCCATTGGCGCAGCCTGTTCTCGCCGTTTGATCGCAGCCTCACTCTGGGGCAGCGTTGGCACTTCCTGACCGGCTGGTTGCCCTGGATGGGTGACGCGCTCGGCCTTGGCTTCCTGTTGCTGGGCCTTGGTTGGTCTGCGGCATTAATCGCCGACCCGGTCCGTTTCGAGTTCCCAATCATTTTGTTCATGCTGCCCTCCATCGGCCTGTTCGCCTTCAAGATCATGCAAATCATGGCTTTGTATGGCGCGCGGGTGCGCTGCTCGTGGGGCGACCGGATCGGTGCGGCCATTACCGGCCTGGCCCTCTCGCACGCGATTGGCAAAGCCGTATGGAAGGGTCTGTTCACCAACTCTCTGCCCTTCCTGCGCACGCCGAAAATGAAGGACGCGCCGGCTCTGGTGCAGGGTCTGGTCATGGCGCGCGAAGAATTGATCCTTCTTGCGCTAACCTGGGCAGCACTTCTCGGCGTCGGGTTCAGCCATCATTGGGCAACGCCGGAGACCAAACTATGGTGTGCGGTGCTGTTTACCCAATCACTGCCTTACCTCGCCTCGGTGGGTGTATCGATTATCGCGGCCCTCCCCGCCGCAGCGCCCAAGCGGGTAAAGTCCCTGGCCAGTCAACCGGCCCAGCGCGCCCATCAAAATCTGGCGGCTCGCTCCGCCGTGGGCGACTGATCTTCCGCTCATCACGCCGCCTTGTGCGTTATGCGCAGGGCGGCGGATGACGGAACCTTCATGACCGGTCAGCGCGGCTGGTCATTCTTCGGGGCTCGAAATCTTGTGTCTGAGGGCGCAGCCTCCTATGTCTGCCTCAGCACGAGGAGACACCCAAATGGCCGGAACCCACGATAGCGGAAGCAATGCCGAGGCGCTTGCGCGCCAGGCTGCCGTTCTGAGCAAACCGATGACCGAAACCCGCATGATGGCGGACGCAATCCGCGCTTTGACCATCGACGCCATTGAAAAATCCAATTCTGGCCATCCGGGCATGCCGCTCGGCATGGCCGATGTCGCGACCGCTTTATGGACCCGCGCGCTCAAATATGATGCCGCAGACCCGCATTGGGCGGATCGCGATCGGTTTATTCTCTCAGCCGGCCATGGCTCGATGCTGCTCTATTCCCTGCTGCATCTCACCGGCTTTGCCGGCATGACCATGGATGATTTGAAAAGTTTTCGCCAACTCCATTCGGTCTGCGCGGGTCACCCCGAACGCGGCGAACATCCGGCGATCGAAATGACCACCGGCCCGCTGGGTCAAGGCATGGCGACGGCGGTTGGCTTCGCCCTCGCCGAGCGGATGATGGCGGCGCGTTTCGGCAAATCGCTGGTTGATCATCGCACCTGGGTCATCGCCTCCGATGGCGACATGATGGAAGGCATTGGCCATGAGGCCTGCGCAATCGCCGGTCATATGCAGCTGAACAAACTCACTGTTCTGTATGATGATAACTCAATCTCGATTGATGGTGGCACCCAGATCGCGATGACCGATGATGTGGTCAAGCGCTTTGCCGCCTATGGCTGGGCGACAAAGCGGATCGATGGCCACGACCCCGCAGCAATCGATCAAGCCCTGACCTTCGCCCAGCGCAGTCGCAAACCAACCTTAATCGCCTGCCGCACCATTATCGGCTTCGGCGCACCCCATAAAGCCGGCACCTCTGGAACCCATGGCAGTGCGCTCGGCCCTGACGAGGCGGCGGCGGCGAAAAAAATGCTGGGCTGGACCGCGCCGGCCTTCAGCGTGCCTGATGATATTTTGAAGCCCTGGCGCGCTGCGGGTGCGCGTGGCGAGTCGACACGCCGCGCCTGGCTTAAACGCCATGCCACGAGCCCGCATAAAGCCGATTTTGATCGGGCCTTGGCCGGTGATCTTCCCGTCGCCTATGCCGAGGCGATGGCGAGTTTGCGTGCTAAAATCGCGTCCGAGAAACCCAATGTCGCGACCCGGCAGGCAAGCCAGATGGCACTCGACGCCGTCGTGCCGGTGGTGCCTGAAATGATCGGCGGCTCTGCCGATCTCACGCCGTCGAACAACACCTTCGTCAAATCGATGGGGACGGCGATCCCGGGTGATTATTCCGGGCGCTACATGCATTACGGTGTGCGCGAACAT